>JBBSRP010000022.1:0-21538 GCA_038242935.1 Flavobacteriales bacterium | reverse complement strand
GAATAACGGATATATTTTATGTTAAGTATATTTGCGCTAATAATTACAGGCACGATTTGTGCTAATATTCACTATTTTTGACAGTGATTTTGCAATAAATCAGCGCAATACGTGTTTTACATTTAAACCTTGGAAATTCTTCTACATTGAAAAAATATTTCAGCATTCTTCTTTTATTATTAACGACTGTATCAATGCAAGCGCAATTTGATAATACAAATCACTCAATGAATATTCCTGCAGCGCCTCCAACTAAGCCGAAATCGCCAGATCTCCCTCCTTCTGCGCCAATTCCAGCCATAAAAGGAATGAGTCCTAGTATATATGATGATGCCTTTAAGCAAAATCGAACATTAACGATGCCCGATAAATTAAACGCTGGATTTGGAAAGCACGAAAAGTTTGCAAATCCAAGTAGAACGATTGAAAATAGAATGAACAGACCAGCACCTTCCAAAGAGAATAGTTATGTAGAACGCAAAAACTTTTATTTAGGTGAAGTTAGGACTGATGCTGGGACAGTAAATGTCGTGTACAGAGATCATGAATATCCTGATGGCGATGTGATTCGAGTTTATGTAAATGGTAAAGTTGTAAAGGAGGCAGTTTTACTGGAAACAGAATTTAAAGGATTTTACTTAGCATTAGAACCTGGTTTTAACCAAATCGATTTTGAAGCGGTCAACCAAGGAACTTCGGGACCTAATACAGCGGAATTTATTATTTATGACGATTACAAAAAAGTAATTTCTAGCAATAGATGGAATCTCGCCACTGGATTTAAAGCAACAGTTATCGTTGTAAAGGAATGATTTTCAACTTAAGGAATTCAAAAAACTAAAAAACAAGATTTCTTGTTTTTCATTTAGAAAAATAAAAGTATTTTTGCGCATGCAACACAACGTACTCATCCTAGATTTCGGCTCGCAATATACACAGCTTATTGCCCGTAGAGTTCGCGAATTAAATATATTCTGCGAAATTTTCCCTTATAATAAAATTCCATCAGACCTATCTTCTTTTAAGGCAGTAATCCTTTCGGGAAGTCCATTTTCTGTGAGAGCAGAAGATGCGCCGCATCCTGATTTGTCTCAAATAAGAGGCAAACTTCCTCTGCTTGCGGTTTGTTATGGTGCTCAATACCTCGCACATTTTTGTGGAGGCGAAGTTGCGCCATCTACAATACGTGAGTATGGACGAGCGAATCTGACTTTTATTAAGGAAGATGAAGAATTCTTTGATGGTATTACGCACAACTCACAAGTATGGATGTCACATAGTGATACAATAAAGACTTTGCCTACTTCTGCAGTAAAACTTGCAAGTACACACGATGTTGAAAATGCAGCTTACAAAATTGAAGGTGAAGAAACTTATGCCATACAATTTCACCCAGAAGTATATCATAGTACTGATGGGAAACAGATATTGGAGAACTTTCTGGTAAAAATCGCAGAAGTTCCACAAAACTTTACTCCAAATGCTTTTGCCGAGGAAATGATTGAAGAGTTGAAGGAAAAACTTGCGAATGATAAAGTTGTTTTAGGACTTTCTGGAGGTGTAGACTCTACAGTTGCGGCGGTTTTATTGAACAAAGCAATCGGGCCAAACTTATATTGCATTTTTGTGAACAATGGTTTATTGCGCAAGAATGAATTCCAAAGCGTTTTAGACCAATATAAAGATATGGGTCTTAATGTAAAAGGAGTTGATGCTTCGGATAGATTTCTAGATGCACTTGCAGGTATTTCGGATCCAGAATTAAAACGTAAAGCAATTGGACGTGTTTTTATCGAAGTTTTTGATGATGAAGCAAATGCGCTCCAAGATGTAAAATGGCTTGCTCAAGGAACAATTTATCCGGATGTTATTGAATCGATATCTGTAAATGGACCTTCGGCAACTATAAAGTCTCACCATAATGTTGGTGGATTGCCAGACTTTATGAAACTTAAAATTGTTGAGCCTCTTCGTATGCTTTTTAAAGATGAAGTACGTAGAGTAGGTGCAACTTTAGGAATTGATGCAGAACTTTTAGGAAGGCATCCTTTTCCAGGGCCAGGTCTTTCTATTAGAATATTAGGTGACATCACAAGAGAAAAAGTGCGTATCCTTCAAGAGGTTGATGCAGTTTTTATTGACGGACTCAGATCTTGGGGACTTTACGACTCAGTATGGCAGGCAGGAGCAATCCTTTTACCTGTAAATAGTGTAGGAGTAATGGGTGACGAGAGAACTTACGAAAAAGTTGTAGCACTGCGTGCTGTGGAATCTACCGACGGAATGACCGCTGACTGGGTCCATTTACCTTATGATTTTTTGATGAAAGTATCAAATGATATTATAAATAAAGTTAAGGGAGTAAATCGTGTTGTTTACGATATTAGCTCAAAACCACCTGCAACGATAGAGTGGGAATAAGAACAGATTAAAAGGTTAATTTTATATTTTCTAAATTTTTTGCTTTAAAGCTAATTAGAAATTTTGAAATTAACCTTTTTCATTTTTATAAGAATTTTTTAAAAAAATTACTTAAATTTATTCGTTGATTTTTCGTTTCAAACTGATAGTTATAAATTGGAACCGATGCTGAAATCGCGTCTGTACTGTGTTATTGTTATCAGAAATATATTTGCAAAGTCGATAAATAAATGATCTTTGTAACCATTAATCAAATTTTATAATCCTTTTAAATAAGATATTTTGAAAAAAGCAGATTTGAAAATCATTCAACATACAGTATCATCTAACTTAGTGAAGCTGCTATCTTTATTGCTTTTCTTCATGTTCACAACTCAGAGTTTTTCGCAGGACAACTTTTTAAGGCACACCGTAAAACAAGGCGAAACTGTTACAAATATTGCAAAGCAGTATAGCGTAACTCCTTATGATATTTATCGCTTGAATCCAGACTCAAAGACTGGAATTAAATTAGGAGATGTGGTTTTAATTCCTACGAAAGGATCCTCGAAATCAACTTCTCAAACCAAACCTAAGAAAAGTGAAAATACTACAATACCTGCAAAAGGTTCTTCTCAGAATACGCACGAGGTACTTGCGAAAGAAACGCTTTTTAGTATTTCACGTCAGTATAAAGTAAATGTAGAAGATTTAATTGCCGCAAATCCTATTGTAGCCGATGGTCTTAAAATTGGTCAAATCTTAGATATTCCAACAGGAACTAAAGTTGTTATTAGTAGATTGAATGGTGGTTCAAAAAGAAAAATCACTCATGAGGTTGCTGCAAAGGAAACTCCTTATGGAATTTCGAGAGAATATGGTATTACTATAGCCGAATTGGAAAAGCAAAATCCACAAATTACGGAAGGTCTTCAAATCGGACAAACTTTAGAAATTGAGGTTGCAAACTCTTCAAATAAAGCAGATATTCCTGTGGCTATCCCGAAAGTTGCAACCGTAATTGCATCATCAATACCAGCAAAAAGACCTACAACTTACGCGAGCTATGAAGTAAAACCCAAAGAGACTATTTATAGTTTAACTCAGTACTTTAACATTACAGAAGCTGAATTACTTCGATTAAATCCTGAACTAAGTGAGGGAATGAAAATTGGAATGATCTTAAATGTGCCGGCCACTGGATCGACTACATATACTGCCTCATCCACATTCAAGGATTTGACAAAATCATTAGATAAATCAAAACGTAAAGAATTGGTTTTACTACTGCCTTTTAATGCTTCCAAAATTCAAGGAGATAGTATTCGATCAATCGATGAAAGACTTAAAACAGACGCTTTTCTTAATATGACTCTTGATTTTTATGCTGGTGCTTTAATGGCAATTGATTCAGCTAAAACTTTAGGACTTAATGTTGATGTGAATATTTACGATTCACAAGAAAGTAAAGCGTCTTCTGCTGTTGAAGCATTATATAAAAGCAATAAATTAAGTAGTGCTGATGTTGTGATAGGACCTTTCTATCAGCAATATGCAGAAAAAGCCGCTTCATTATTAGCGAAGGATAGTATTCCAGTTATTTCTCCTTTATCAAAAGAGAGCGTGACGCCTGTAGCAAATTTATATCAAGCAACGCCGCCATCTTCCTTTACCAAAAAGAAGTTGATGGATTTTATGTCGGCAAAATCTGCAAATATTGTTATGGTAAGCTCGCCTAAAAAAGCTGCTAATCGTGATTTTGTAACAAAGAGCTATCCAAATGTTAGATTTGTAAATCTTGCAGAAAATGGATCGCTATCAGCTGAAAACCTAAGAGCAATTCTAGTTAAGGGCAAAATGAATTATGTAATTTTAGATTCAGAAAAGACCGGCATGATTCTGAGCACAACAAATGTTTTGCAAAGTGAAATGAGTTCTTACGACTTGCAGTTGGTTTTGCTGGAGCTAAATGAAACGCTGGATTTTGAAGAAATTTCGATGAAGAGATTGACCACCTTAAAAATGATGTATCCGTCACTTATAAGAGAAAATCTATCTGATGAGGCAACAATTTTTGAGAATAGTTTTAAGCGCCAAAACAATATTTTGCCTAGTCAATATGCAATACGTGGATTCGATGTAACTTTTGACACGATGTTGCGTATGTCACAAAGCAAAGGATTTAAACAATCTGCTATAGAAGACAAGTCCCAGCAAGTGGAGAGCAAATTTGAATATACTGCAAAAAAATCAGAAGGGTATATAAATCAAGGAGTATATGTCCTTCAGTATAATGAAGACTTAACTATTAAAGAAGCAAACTAATGACAACAAGCGTTACATATTTAGGAAATTTAAGGACATCGTCAGTACACTTACGATCTGGGTCGACTATGCTGACAGATGCACCAATCGACAATAATGGAAAAGGAGAAGCATTCTCTCCAACAGATACCGTTGCAAATGCTTTGGCGACATGCATGTTTACAATTATGGCTATTAAATGCAATACCATGGATCTTGAACTAATAGGCTCAACGGCTTCTGTAACAAAGGTTATGGTAGAAGGCCCTCGAAGAATTGCAAAAATTATTATTGAATTTGATATGTCAGGAGTTATTGATGAAAAGACGCAGCAGCTTCTTGAGAAAATAGCTTTTACTTGTCCAGTACATTTAAGTTTACATCCAGATATTGTTAGAGATGTAACTTTCGATTGGAAGTAATTTTAATTTTAAACCTATTGTGGTAGACAACAGAAAAGAGCTAATTAAGCTCGCACATACCAAAATGCCTTTCGGCAAATATGAAGGGAAGTATCTAATAGAAATTCCAGAATATTATATCGTTTGGTATTCAAATAAAGGTTTTCCACCAGGTACTCTAGGCAAACAACTTCAGTTGGTTTATGAACTGAAGCTAAATGGACTAGAAGATCTAATTCGAAATATTAGAAAACAATATCCCAAGCCTTAATGGTTTTTGGGATATTTTGTTTTTGAGTAGGAATGGTTTTTATAAAATTCTACTACTGAAAAGAATTCTTGTCCAATAAAATTCGTACTTTTGCCACGTTTTTTTACACAGCTACAATACAACTACAACACATGAATCAGACAAAATATATCTTTGTTACAGGAGGAGTAACTTCCTCTTTAGGAAAGGGAATTATAGCAGCTTCTCTGGCCAAACTACTTCAAGCGAGAGGATACCGAACCACTATTCAGAAGTTTGATCCTTACTTAAACGTAGATCCAGGAACTTTAAATCCTTACGAACATGGTGAATGTTATGTTACTGACGATGGTGCAGAAACAGATCTTGATCTTGGTCACTACGAACGTTTTTTAAATGTTCCAACTTCACAAGCTAACAATGTTACAACTGGGAGAGTCTATCTTTCTGTAATTGAGAAAGAACGAAGAGGAGAATTTCTTGGAAAAACTGTTCAAGTTGTACCTCATATTACTAATGAGATCAAAGAGCGCATGCAGCTGTTAGGTCGCAATGGAGAATTTGATATCGTTATTACTGAAATTGGTGGTACTGTAGGTGATATAGAATCACTACCATATATTGAATCTGTTAGGCAATTGGTTTGGGAGCTAGGGGAGCATAACAGTCTTGTTGTGCATTTAACTTTGATTCCATATTTGGCTGCAGCCGGAGAATTAAAAACAAAGCCTACACAGCACTCAGTAAAGACACTGATGGAAAGTGGTATTAAAGCAGATATTTTAGTTTGTAGAACAGAACATGAATTATCTGATGAGCTTAGACAAAAATTGGCTTTGTTTTGCAATGTAAAACGTGAAGCAGTAATTCAGTCTATTGATGCTTCTACGATTTATGAAGTTCCAAATATGATGTTGCAGGAAGGTCTTGACAGAGTTGCATTAAAAAAACTTGACTTACCAGAAAAAAACACTCCTGATTTAAAAAACTGGAATATATTTTTACAAAAATTAAAAAATCCAAAGCATTCTGTAAATGTGGGATTGATAGGGAAATATGTAGAACTTCAAGATTCATATAAATCTATTATTGAGTCATTTATTCACGCAGGTGCATCAAATGAAACAAAAGTAAATATTGTTTCTATCCAATCAGAATTTCTTGATGCCAATAACGCTCAAGCAAAACTAAAAGATCTTGACGGAATTCTTGTTGCTCCTGGTTTTGGAGAAAGAGGAATAGAAGGTAAAATTGAAACAGTGCGATATGCAAGAGAGAACAACATTCCGTTTTTAGGAATTTGTCTTGGAATGCAAATGGCGGTAATAGAATTTTCTCGCAATGTCTTAGGTCTTGCAGATGCCAATTCAACGGAAATGAATGAAGGTACTGCAAATCCTGTTATTGACTTGATGGAAGAGCAGAAGACTGTAACAGAAAAAGGTGGAACAATGCGTTTAGGTGCATGGAGTTGCGATCTAAAGGAGGGAAGTCTTGCAAATAAGATTTATAATTCTACTTCTATACTTGAACGTCATCGTCACAGATATGAATACAATAACGACTACCAAGAAGCTTTGCAAAATGGGGGTCTAATATCTTCTGGTATTAATCCCGAAACAGGTTTAGTGGAAATTGTTGAGATCGAATCTCATCCTTTCTTTGTAGGAGTTCAATACCATCCTGAATATAAAAGTACAGTAGCAAACCCACATCCTTTATTTGTGAGTTTTGTTTCTGCTATGGTGGCACACAAAAGTAAATAGAAGATTACTGTTTTATAAAATAAATATTATTAAAATAAAGAATGGAAAATAAGAAATTAGACCTCAATTCCATAATAGGTTTTGCGTTGATCTTCGGAATTTTGATCTGGATTATGTATGCAAATCAACCTTCTACTGAAGAAATTGCTGCAGAAAAAGCTAAGAAGGAGCAGGTTTCTAATCCAGCGGATGTTGAGAGCGTGACCAAGAAAGAAATTGCTACTCTTCAAACTACTACAATACAACAAGATTCATCTAACATTTCGTTAAATGATACGCCAGAAGTTGACGCTGCAGGGACAACGGTTCTTGAAAATGATCTCCTAAAATTGACAATTGCCAACAGAGGTGGTTATATTGTAGAAGCAGCTGTAAAAAACTTTGAGCGTTTTGAAAAAGGATCTGGACAAACTGTCAAAATTATTGCTGACAACAACGCCAACCTTAATATCAAGCTTCAAAGTCAAGACAAACGTCTTCTTGAGACAAAAGATATGCTTTTTGTTCCAACATTATCAGAAGTTGGTGGAAACAAAGTTCTCACAATGCGTCTTAAAGCTGGTTCGGCAGAATATATTGATTATATATATGTTTTGAAACCAAATGAATATATGCTTGACTTCGATATTAAATCGCAAGGTTTAAGTAAAGTCATTGACGTATCAAAACCACTTGATATGGAGTGGTCAATGAAGACGTATAGAAATGAAAAAAGTGTATCTAATGAAAATAGATATGCTGAGTTAGTTTATGAGTACGAAGGTGGAAAAGATGATTATTTAGGTCAAGGTCAAGATAAGACTGTCGTAGAAAATGATGTTACTTACATCGCTTTCAAACAACACTTTTTTACTTCAATTTTACTGACGAATACGCCATTTGCGAAAGTAGAATTGTATTCTAATAATTTAGTTCAGGATGTAGAAACAGATACAATCTTCACAAAAAGTTTTAAAGCGAATATTCCATTAGCTTTCAAAAACGGAGATTTGTCTCACGAAATGAATTGGTACTACGGACCAGCTGATTATAAGATTCTAAATAGCTACAAACGCAATCTTGATGAAATTGTCCCTTTAGGTTGGGGAATCTTTGGATGGATTAATAAATTTTTATTTATTCCTGCATACGGATTTCTAAGTATGTATATGTCTGAAGGTTTGGCGATTATTCTTTTTACTATTTTAATAAAATTAATTTTATCTCCAATTACTTATAAATCATTCTTGTCTCAAGCAAAAATGAAAGTATTAAGGCCAGAAATTGCAGATTTGAACGAGAAGTATAGTAAAGAGCCAATGAAAAAACAGCAGGAAACAATGAAGCTGTATGGTAAAGCTGGTGTAAATCCGATGGCGGGCTGTATTCCGGCGCTACTTCAGATGCCTGTTTTCTATGCTTTATTCCAGTTCTTCCCGTCTGAAATAAATTTACGTCAACAAGGATTCTTATGGGCTGATGATTTATCATCTTTTGACTCGGTTTTAAAATTACCTTTTTACATTCCATTATACGGTGATCACGTTAGTGTGTTTCCTATTCTTGCTTCTATTGCTATTTTCTTTTATATGAAAATGACTACAGGAGATCAAGCAATGAGTGCTCCTCAACAAGAAGGTATGCCAGATATGCAGAAAATTATGAAAGTAATGATTTACATCTCACCTTTAATGATGCTATTATTCTTTAATAGTTATGCATCAGGACTGAGTTTGTATTACTTTATTTCAAACCTTATTACAATCGGTATTATGCTTGTTATTAAAAATTACATTATCGACAGTGATAAAATTCACTCTCGCATTCAGGAAAATAAACTTAAAGAGAAACCTCAAAGTAAATTCCAAAAGAAAATGCAGCTGATGATGGAGCAAGCAGAAGAACAGAAGAAATTAAAAAAATAATTTTTGATTATGAAAAGAGGCACTTTATTTGAAGTGTCTTTTTTTATAGCCAGACTGCAGACATTAATAATGTGGTACATACTAAATACTTCTTTGATAAGTTATAGAGACGATTCCAACTAATACAAAATAAAATGAAACTATATATATTATTACTTACTTCAATTTTTACTATTTCATCAGCGTTTGCACAAAATGTTCCAGCTCCAAATAAACTTGATTCTAACGGAAAAAAGCATGGACAATGGAATGGTTTTTTTGATAAAACCAAAGTTGTAAAATATGAGGGAACTTTTAATCATGGAGTAGAAACTGGTGTTTTTACTTTTTATAATGAAAATCCGACTCATTCGATTATGGCAACGCGTGACTTTAACAAACAACCGAATGCGGCTTATACCATTTTTTATGATGATTTAAAAAATAAAGTCAGCGAGGGAAATGTTGTAAACAGAGCTTATCAAGGATTGTGGAAATACTACCATAGGAATTCAAAAGAAGTGATGACAACCGAAAACTATAAAAAGGGAGTCCTTAACGGCAAAAGAACTGTTTTTTATAAAAATGGGAAAACTGCCGAAGAAGCGGTTTATGTTGATGGAAAACGAAACGGACTCTATAAAAAAATTACCGTTAACGGAATAGTTCTAGAAGAAGTTAATTATCAAAACGGCGAACTCCATGGACCAGCAGTTTATAAAGATCCAGAGGGGAATGTTGTAGCAAAAGGTAATTACAAGAATGATCAAAAGTACGGCACTTGGCAGTTTTTTGAAAACGGAAAGCTTACGAGCAAAGAAAAACATCCACTTAATGGACAAGCGGGAAAACCAAAAGGAAAATAAATTATTATATCGTACTTTTGCGGCTCCAAAATAAATGATTGATGAAAAGGGTAGTAGTAGGACTTTCGGGAGGAGTAGATTCAAGTGTAGCAGCATATCTTTTGCAAAAGCAAGGCTATGAAGTGATTGGATTGTTTATGAAGAATTGGCACGATGATTCTGTCACGATTTCTAATGAATGTCCATGGCTTGAAGATAGTAATGATGCGCTTCTTGTTGCCGAAAAACTTGGAATTCCTTTTCAGACTGTAGATTTGAGTGAACAATATCAAGATAAGATTGTTGATTATATGTTTCGAGAATACGAAAAAGGACGAACTCCAAATCCTGACGTACTTTGCAACCGAGAAATCAAGTTTGATGTTTTTATGAAGATTGCTCTTAGTTTAGGAGCAGATTATGTTGCAACAGGACATTATTGCCGCAAAGGTGAAATTGAAGTTGGTGGCGTTCCTACTTTTCAACTCCTTGCTGGTGCAGACACAAATAAAGATCAATCATACTTTTTGTGCCAGCTTTCTCAAGAGCAACTGGCAAAATCATTATTCCCAATTGGCGAACTTACCAAACCTGAAGTGCGAGAAATCGCTGCCGAGATGGAATTGATCACTGCCGAAAAGCGAGATTCGCAGGGACTTTGCTTCATCGGAAAAGTACGACTTCCAGAATTTTTACAGCAACAACTTCAACCGAAGGAAGGTCAGATTATAGAAATTGATAAAAACGATCCCATCTATTCCGCCCAAGTTGATAGCAACGATCTGGAGGCAATTTCGCGAAAGCACAATTATTCTCCAGAAATGGGAAAAGTTGTGGGCAAACATCAAGGCGCTCATTATTTTACAATTGGTCAACGTAAAGGATTGAATGTTGGTGGCACAACTGAGCCACTATTTATTATTGCAACTGACGTAGAATCAAACACAATTTATACTGGAAAAGGAAGTCATCATCCTGGATTATTTAGAAGAGCACTTTTTGTTTCTAATGAAGAACTGCATTGGGTACGGCCAGATTTAGCATTATCTGTTGGTGAACAGATGACAGTTGAAGCTCGTATTCGTTACAGACAGCCTTTGCAAGAAGCAGTTTTGCATCAGCAAGAAAACGGAATTTACATTGTTTTTTCTGAGCCACAATCGGCTGTAACAGAAGGACAATTTGTTGCGTGGAATATCGGTGCTGAATTAGTTGGTTCGGGGGTTATTTCATAAATTAGGGCCAAATATTTTCAGATGAAAAAATTATTACTACTGCTTTTTATTTCTTGTTCTTTTACGTTATTTGCTCAGGAAGATGCGTGGGTTTACTTAAATAGTAAACCAGAGTCCCAAAATTTTATCGATAATCCGTTGTCAATGCTTACGCAAAGAGCATTAGATCGAAGAATCGCTCAATCTATTGCGATTGATATTCTCGATGTCCCCGTAGACGAAAATTATATTTTGCAGATAGAAAACTCGAACGGAATAGCCGTTAAAGCCAAATCAAAATGGCTAAATGCTTTACATATTCAAGGTTCGGTTGCCAATATTAATGCACTTACGTCTCTGCCGTTTGTTGCATCAGTTTCTTTTGCAGATCGTTCTTTAAATACGGGAGAAAAATCAAAAACTCCCAAAGAGAATCCTACGAATAAGTTTATGGAAACTGCAACAGTGTTTCCTTATGGAGACTCTGCAAATCAGATAGAAATGCTCAGTGGAAATGTGCTTCATGAACAAAACTTTACTGGAACTGGAAAAATTATCGCTGTCATAGATGCTGGTTTTCCAGGAGTCAATACGGCGCAGCCTTTTGCTCGATTGCGAAATAACAACTTGATTTTAGGTGGATATGATTTTGTAAATAGAGATTCTAACTTTTATTCTGGCGATTCTCACGGCACGATGGTCTTGTCTACGATGGGTGGATATGTGCCAGATCGGCTTGTAGGTACCGCTCCCGATGCTTCCTATTACTTATTCATTACGGAAGATGTGGATAGCGAAACTCCTCTCGAAGAATCTCTTTGGGTAGAGGCGGTGGAAGAGGCAGATAGACTTGGCGTAGATGTTGTAAACACGTCTTTAGGTTATTTTGACTTTGACAATTCTTCTTATAACTACACTTACGAAGAGTTAAACGGTACTACTTCTTTTGCTAGTCGCGGTGCAGATTTCGCTTACGCTAAAGGTATGATCGTCGTTGTATCAGCTGGAAACTCTGCCTTGACGTCTGATCCTTATATTGGGGTTCCCGCAGATGCACAGCACGTATTGACAATTGGATCTGTGACTGCCAATGGAGAATATTCTTCTTTCAGTTCAATTGGTTATACTTCTGATGGTAGAGTAAAACCTGATGTTGCAGCACAAGGAACTGCGGCTGTTGTTGCATTGCCTATGGGATCAATTGCACTTGTGAATGGGACATCATTTTCTTCACCTATCATGTGTGGACTGGTTGCATCATTATGGCAAGCATTCCCAAATTATACAAATGAGCAGATAATGCAACTTATTAAAGAATCTGCAAGTCAATACACAACTCCTGATGAAGAATTAGGTTATGGAATTCCAGATTTTGATAATGCCTTAACTAGTGGAACACTTACCGTTTCTAGTAATAGTAGTGGAGATTTTAAAATTTATCCTAATCCAACTTCACAAAGCATCACAATTTCTTCAATAGAAAACACTGACCTTAAATCGATAACATTGTTTAATATTTATGGACAGTTAACGTACAAATCCAATATTTCAGGAACTGATACCACGATTAATTTAAGCGAATTGTCTAGGGGAATTTACATCTATAAAATTGAAACTTCACAAGGATTTTCTACAGGTAAAATTCAAAAAAAATAAAGTATTTCATGAACAGAATTACAGAGCTCTTTGGCATCAAACATCCTATTATTCAGGGCGGGATGATTTGGAATAGTGGATATAAACTGGCAAGTGCTGTCAGCAATAACGGGGGGTTAGGTCTCATAGGAGCAGGGTCGATGTATCCCGAGGTTTTGAGAGAACACATTCAAAAATGTAAGTTGGCCACTGATAAACCTTTTGGTGTAAACGTCCCAATGTTGTATCCCAACTGTGAAGAAATTATCGATATAATAATTGAAGAAGGGGTGAAAATTGTTTTCACTTCTGCAGGAAATCCAAAAACTTGGACACAGAAACTCCAAAGTCATGGTATAAAAGTGGCTCATGTTGTGAGTAGTTCAAAATTTGCATTGAAAGCTCAAGATGCGGGAGTTGATGCGGTTGTAGCCGAAGGTTTTGAAGCAGGAGGTCATAATGGACGTGAAGAAAGTACGACGTTCACTCTAATTCCGATGGTGAAAGAGGCACTTACAATTCCTCTAATTGCTGCAGGCGGAATAGGAAGTGGAGCGGGCATTTTGGCTGCAATGATTTTAGGAGCAGATGGCGTACAAATAGGAAGTTTGTTTGCTGCTTCGGTAGAATCTTCTGCGCATATCAACTTCAAAAATACTATAATCGAACTTCGGGAAGGGGGCACGCAAGTTACCCTGAAAGAGCTCGCTCCTGTTCGATTGATTAAAAATAAGTTCTACGACGACGTTCAAGAAATTTATACAAAAGGCGGAACAAAAGAAGATTTACAAAATATTCTAGGTCGTGCTCGGGCAAAACGAGGAATGTTTGAAGGAGATTTAGTTGAAGGTGAACTTGAAATCGGTCAAGTCAGCGGATTGATAAATGAAATTAAGCCAGTGCAGGAGATTATGGCTCAACTTTTGAAAGAATTTGACAATGCAAAACAGATTTGTCTATCACTATAAAAAACGTCAAAAATGAAAAAAATATTTTTAATAACTATTTTCTTATTTATTGCAACAGCGTCACAGGCTCAAGTATATAAATTCATCACTACTAGTTTTAGCGTATCTGAAAGAACAGGAAAAAATGGTTGGACAAAGTGGTCAAAACCGCAAGATGCTTCAATCGTTGTTTCTGTAGATCCTAGCAAAGATAGAATCGTAATCTATTCTCAAGAACTTCAACTTTATCAGATAATGAATTATCAGCCGACGGTCGAAAATGAAAAGACGATAACCAATGGTTTTGTATGTGCGGATGAAGATGGACAAAAATTTACCATTTCGATAATTACTCGCAAAGATCAGGGAAATAGAAAACAGCTGTATTTAAATCAAAAAGAGGTAATGATAGTCTACAATATGCGAAACTTCAAATAGTATCTAAGTGCTATAGAAGAAAATGATCGCGCTCAAAAATTATTATTAAGATATTAAAACGTTGTGAAAGCCTATTTAGATACTGACTTAAAAGTTGTAAATTTGGCTCTTCACATAAAAAAAATAAGATGGAAAACGGAATATACGCAAAATTCAATACTATTAAAGGAGCTGTGATTGTAAAATTAGAGCACGAAAAAACTCCCGGTACAGTTGGTAACTTTGTAGCTCTTGCAGAGGGAAATCTTGAAAATAAAGTAAAATTACAAGGGCAGCCTTTTTATAATGGACTGAAATTTCACCGTGTGATTCCAGATTTTATGGTACAAGGTGGATGTCCTCAAGGTACAGGTACTGGTGGTCCAGGATATAAATTTGATGATGAGTTTCATCCAGACTTAAAACATGATAAACCAGGAATTCTTGCAATGGCAAATTCTGGTCCTGGAACAAATGGATCTCAGTTTTATATCACACACGTAGCTACAAGCTGGCTGGATGGTAAGCATACTGTTTTTGGACATGTTGTAGAAGGGCAGGATATCGTTGATGAAATTGCTCAAGGGGATATGCTAGAGAGCGTTGAAATCTTGAGAGAAGGAGAAGAAGCAAAAAACTGGAATGCTGTTGAAGCTTTCAGAACATTTGAAGGATCTCGTGCAAAACGTGAGCAAAAAGAAATGGAAGCATCAGAAGCAAAAATGGAAGAATTGGCTGCTGGTTTTCAAAAAACTGAAAGTGGATTAAGATACCAATATATTGTTCGAGGAAGTGGAAAACAAGCAGAAGAAGGAAAAACTGTTGCTGTTCATTACATTGGAACCTTAGACAACGGAAAAGAGTTTGATAATTCTTATAAGAGAAAAAAACCTATTGAGTTTCAACTTGGTAGAGGAAATGTAATTGAAGGATGGGACGAAGGAATCGCTTTATTGAAAGAAGGTGATAAAGCTCGTTTTGTTATTCCATCACACTTAGCTTACGGATCTGCAGGCGCTAGTGGAGTTATTCCTCCAAATGCTGTATTGATTTTTGACGTAGAATTGATGGCTGTGAAATAATCACAACTTAATTATATAGAAAAAGGCACTTCCATCGAAGTGCCTTTTTTGTTGGTTAAAATTCTAGAATTGTTTCCATTTGATACTACATCCTATACTAGGTTTTTGTGTGAGCGATAATGACCTATTATATATGAGTGCGTCTATAGCATTTCTCAAATCTGATCCACTAAGTGAAATACCATTGCCAGGTCGTGAATCGTCCAATTGTCCGTGGTAAAATAGTTTGTCCAAGGAATCAAAAAGAAAAAAATCCGGAGTACAAGCTGCATTAAATTTTTTTGCTACCTCTTGATCTGCGTCAAATAGATAGGGGAAATCAATTCTATTATCCATCGCAAAATCAGCCATTTTGTCTAGACTGTCTTCAGGAAATCTGCTTATGTCATTGCTTGAAATAGCAAACACACCCAATCCTTGCACTCGATAATCATTTGCAATCATTACAATTTCATCTATTGCATGAAGCACGTACGGACAGTGGTTGCACATAAATATTACAAGGGTTCCCTTAGAACCTTTAAGCTCATTAAAACTGTAAAAGCTATTAGAATTCGTGTCTTTTAATAAAAAATTTGGCGCTTTGGTGTCAAGCGGCAACATAGTAGAAGCTGTTCTAGCCATTGCTTTTGTGAATTATTTCATACTAAGGTACGACAAAATCTTGCAGAAGTATTTTGGTATCCCATAGAAATAACATGAAATTTAGTATTATTGTATTGCAAAATCATTAAAAAAACATAATAATGGAATTAACTTCTTATGACAATTTCGCGCAACTCGACATTAGAGTTGGAACAATAATAAACGCTGAAGAATTTCCAGAAGCAATTCGTCCTGCATTCAAACTAAGAATCGACTTCGGTGCTGAGATTGGTATTTTAAATACTTCGGCGCAAATAACAGATATGTATTCTGTCAAGACTCTATTAGGAAAGCAGGTTGTAGCGATAGTAAATTTTCCGCCAAAGCAAATTGCAAACTTTATTAGTCAGTGCTTAATTTTGGGCGCAGTTGATTCCAGTAATAAAGTTTTTCTACTGCGAACAGAGCTGAAAGTTGAAGATGGACTTAAAATATTATAAATAGAAATCAAACCTGCTTTTTACATATTTTCGATTTTATGTACGATTTTTCTTTTCTACAAAAAAAGGAAAAATTTTTCTGGTAATTGTTTATTAAACACATCTGTTATATAAGCTGCATAGTTTTAGTAAATTTTTGCAGCATAACAATAATTGTAGACAGCCTGCTATTCAAATCAAAGTTAGAGCAATTTAAAATTGGTTTCCGATATTTTTATCAAATAAAAAATATGTTTGATATATCTTAATATATAACAAACTTAAGTAGATAGAACTTGCTGCTGATTTTGATTAGAGAAGTTCAATAATATGTTAATTGATAGAGATTGGAAAATGACCTGCTTTTGACTTTGTTAATTTCTAATTATAAAAAATTGATAATTTAGTTAGAAAACTACTTATTTCTTAGAATACTGATAATATTGACGTTAAGAGTTGGAATCTTTAAAATTATAAATATATTTGTTGCTTTAACTATATTTAACTAAATCAATTAGTATGATGAAAAATTACAATTTATTGGGTTGGCATCTAGAGACACAACTCAAAACTCACAAACAAAATCTTTCGGACAAAAGTCCGTCTGAAGGACTGACCTCCTTGAAAAGCTTATGGAAAACAAGTTTGTTTCTAAGCTTATTTTTGACACTATTTCTTTCTCAAGAAATAAATGCGCAAGCCTCATTCTATTCTTTTGCGCAAAGCAATGAGACGTACACTACAATTACTGGCGGAACTGTTGTAACAACTTCAACGAGTGGAACTCCAAATCTTGATTCTTTTGTTTCAAGCATTATAACTATTCCTTCTTTTACATTTGCAGAAACTGCTTATACTAAAATGTATGTAACTTCGAATGGACAAGTAGCCTTAGGAACTTCAACTCCATCAGGCTCATCTACTACTGTACTGTCATCGACTACCGGAGGTAATGTTTTTTTAGCTCCTTTTAGTGGGGATTTAGATGATAATACCGGTGTTTCGGAAATTAGATATGAAGAAAGCGGTGATGAATTCATCGTACAATGGACAAATTTTAAACGATATGCGCGCACTGAATCAATAAATTTTCAAGCAAGAATGAATACGATTACGGGCGTTATCAAATTTGTTTATGATGGTACACCTCCTTATGATGTTTCAGCTTCTTATCAGCCACAGGTAGGGATCAAAAGTGCAATTGGAAACTATAGTGCTTTGACAGTTGCTTCTGGAGGTAACTGGAATTCTCCAGTTAATATCACTTCGGGAATTGTATCTGGTAGTACTGCTGTCTTCAGTGGTAATGTTGGACCGACTTCTGGTTTAACGTACACTTGGACTCCAAACGTTGCTGTAATTCCGAATTGTGCTTCTGCTTTTTTTCCAGCTAATTTAGCCAGTAACGTAGAGAGAAATCCAACATTAACTTGGACAAGTGGAGGTGGAAATACTGCTAGTTATGATGTGTATTTTGGCTCATCTACAAATCCTACTTTGATAGGAAATCAGGCTGAAGCGTCTTATGCTCCAGCTCTCCTAGCAGCCAACACTATTTATTACTGGAAAATTGTTCCTAAGAACGCGACTGGTGAAGCTACAGGTTGTATAGAACAAAAATTTACAACAGGTTCAAGTGTTGTGTATTGTACACCTTCTTCTATAAATAGTGGAACGTATATTAGTAATTTTACAACCAGTTTAGGCTCAACGAATATATCTAATGCTTCGGGTTATACAACTGGTGGGTATCAAGATAACTATTCAGCTACAGCTGTTACTTCAGTTCCAACAGGATCTTTTAATTTTGATATGACAGTAACTGGCGGAACTTTTGGTGCTGCTATTTGGGTAGACTGGAATTCTAATGGAACATTTGAAACATCAGAGCGGGTTTTTGTAACCACTTCTTACAGCTTTGGTCCATTTTTAGGTTCTATTACTGTTCCTGCAGGAACTGCAAGTGGAGATTACCGCATGAGAGCGATGGTAGACTATAATAATTCTGCTCCATCAAATCCATGCAATACTACAGGTGCAAGAACTGAAACTGAAGATTATAAAATTGCTGTTGGAGTGCAAGACATTTGTTCAGGTACACCTGCAGCAGCCACAATAGCTTCTTCGTTAGCTACAATATGTGTGTCTGGTTCAGTTACATTGACAGCAACAATTCCAAGTTCAACAGACACTGGTTTTACGTATCAATGGTATAACACAGCAGGAGCAATTACTGGAGAAACGGCAAGTACATTTACCACACCAATTTTATCGGCACCAGAAAGTTATTTCTTTAAAACTACCTGCACAAGTAGCGGTTTGTTTTCGGACTCAAATACTATTGTGATAGCAGTTACGAACCCACAAGTAATTTCAACCACTCCAAGTTCTAGATGTGGTGAAGGTATAGTTGCATTATCAGCAACTACTTCTTCAGGAGCAACTTTAAACTGGTATGCAGAGGCAACAGGCGGTGCTTCTCTTGCAACTGGCAATTCTTTTACAACTCCATCTATTTCTACTACAACAGTATTTTATGTTGCAGCTAGTGAAGGAGGATCACAAGAATTTGCAGGAAAACCTACCCCAAACGGAACGAGTAGTTCTTATATCGGAAATGGAAGTGGAATTGTTTTTAATGCAACTTCTGCTGTAACACTAGCTTCTACTGTAATATACCCAACAGGTACTGGAACAGTTACTATTGCATTATATGACAATGCAGGAGTAGAATTAATGTCTACTGAAGCAGTTTCTGTTACAGGTTCAGGTATTTCTACACCAGTTAATGTACCACTAAACTTTGCAGTTCCAGTTGGAACGGGTTACCGTCTACTACTTAAATCGTACACCGGAATTACAGGTTTGATCAGAGATTCATCCGGAAATGCATTTCCTTATAGTTCATCAAATGTCTCTGTAACAGATGGTTATATTTCAGGATCTTCTACAGCATACTACTTTTTCTATAACCTTCAGGTAACGACTGGTTGTTCTTCTGCTCGAACTGCAGTTACAGCAACAGTAGATGCACCGCCAGCTTTGACATTAAGTAATACTTCAAGTTCTGTTTGTGAAGGTACATCAAGTGCAGTTGTTACGATAACGGCAGGTGCATCAGATTATGATACTTTAACTTGGTCGCCAAATACTGGAATTACTGGTAATGCAGCCGATGGATTTGTTTTCAATCCAACAGTTACCACTACTTACACGCTAACAGCAAGTCAATCAACTGGATCATTATGTAATACTGAGGTATCATATACTGTAAATGTTAATAACCTGCCATCAACAGTAAGTATTTCGCCAGCTACAGCAGGCTTATGTACCAACACAATCCAAGCCCTAACAGCGACAGGAGGAACGATCGGTACAGCTGGATCGACTGCTATTGGAATTGATACTACTCTTACAATAGAGAATGGTTTAGAACCAACTGCTTTTAATAACAGATACGAGCACTACTGGATGCAAATGGTTTTCACTCAAGCGGAACTAAATGCTGCTGGTATAGAAGCAGGAGACATCAACGGAGTTAAATTCGAAATTACAACTATTGGTTCTGCTGCCTTTGTGTCAGATTATAGAGTAAAAATGGGATCTACTGCTGCAGACGTGCTTACAAGTTTTACTACAACTGGTTTAACAGAAGTATTTAGCGCTGCTACATATACTCAAGCAATCGGTGTTAACTCGATAGTATTTAGTACTCCTTATGTTTGGGATGGTACGTCTAATATTATTTTAGATGTGAGAAGTACAGGTGCTGATTCCGCAAATAATTCAGTAACTTATTACACAACGACCACTTCAAATAGAACGATCACAGCTAGAACCTCGGCGACATTTGCCAGCTCAGACGCTTTCGCGGATTCAAATCCAGCAGGTACTTTGTCTGTAAAAAGATTAAATACCACGTTTGATTATAGTAGCTCTGTGCCAACTGATATTACTTGGTCACCTGCAACTAATCTATTTACTGATGCTGCTGCTACAGTAGCTTATGTAGGTGGTACGAATGCTACTACGGTTTACGTAAAATCATCAACGGTGGGTTCTCAAACTTATACTGCAACAGCAACTTCAAATGATGCTGGATGTGAGACAAGTGCATCTGTAACAGTGACAACAACTTCTACAGCTCAGCCAACAGCTTCAGCGCAGACATTCTGCGACAGCGCAACAGTGGCTGATTTAATAGCAAGTGGAACTGATATTCAGTGGTATAATGTTTCAACTGGAGGAACACCTTTAGCAAACACTGCTTCTTTGGCAACAGGAATGTATTATGCTTCACAGACGATGGATTCTTGCGAAAGTGCAAGAACTTCTGTAGTGGTAACAGTAACGACAACTGCTGCGCCAGCGGCGAGTGCACAAACAGTATGTACTGGAGCGACTGTGGCAGATTTAGTAGCAACAGGTTCTGATGTGCAATGGTATTCTGCATTAACAGGCGGAACAGCATTAGCAAACACTGCGGAATTAGTAGCAGGAACATATTTCGCTTCTCAAACTTTAAGCTCTTGTGAGAGTGTAAGAACTTCTGTGGAGGTAACAGTAAATGCACTTCCTACCGCTACAATTACGAGAATTGACGATACTTTAACTGCAAGCGAAGCAAACGCTACGTATCAGTGGATTTTATGTGATGCTTCTTCTACACCAATCACTGGAGCAACAAGTCAATCATATACTGCAACGGCAATTGGTAGTTATGCGGTTATCGTTACTCAAAACGGTTGTACTGCTACAAGTGAGTGCTTTGAACTAAATACTTTGTCTACCAAAACATTTGATGCGGCTAAACTGGGTTATTATCCAAATCCTGTAACAGATGTACTGACAGTGAGTCACACAGATATTATTTCAGGAATTCAAGTTTTTGATATTACTGGAAGACAGGTAAGAAACGTGAAGGCTAACTCTAACGAAGTATTAGTTGATATGGTAAATATGCCAGCTTCTGTTTACATCGTGAAGGTCTTTACTAATAGCACTTCAGGTGAGTTCAAAGTAATTAAGAAATAATGTTTCCTTATTTTCTAATAGAAAAGGGTCAATCGTAATGATTGACCCTTTTTGCTTTTTACAATATTTGAGTTGTTGAAATTTGATATAAGAGATTTTGTGGTTTAAGGATAATTTTTATTTGGACGAGCCCTGCGCCAGAACGTTTTTCGGTAAGTTCAAATTTTTCGTAGGCTTGGTCAGGCTCAATGCCATTAAGTTAAGAGATTATCATATTGCATCTCTCTGATTTTTAGTAACTTTTGGTTTGTTTCTATTTTGATATTTTTTTCGATTTCGAGCTTCGTTTCGGCCAT
>JBBSRP010000021.1:0-21810 GCA_038242935.1 Flavobacteriales bacterium | reverse complement strand
TACGCCACTCAAAATATGCGGGCAACGAGAGTTTCGCTAAGTTTACTTTCGCAAGCGGTTCTTGCGGCATTGTTGGCTTATATCTATCTTGACGAAGAAATCACCGTGCAAATGATAATTGGCGGTCTAATAATGCTGGTGGGAATTAGAATCACATTCTATTCTCAAAACTTATTCTCTCGAAAACTGTTTCAGAAACAGAAATTTAAAAATTTATGATTAATTCTACTATAATTTCAAGTGTTGAAGTAATTGCTTTTGACGCTGATGATACACTATTTATCAACGAACCTTATTTTGAAGAAGCCGAGCGTAAATTCTGCGTTTTGTTTGAAGAATATTTATCGCATCAGGGTTTATCGAAAATCTTGTTCAACACTCAAATTGATAATCTTCCTCTCTATGGCTACGGAATCAAAGGCTATATTTTGTCTATGATTGAAGCAGCAATCCAAATTACCAATGGCACGGGCAGCACCAAAATGATTAGCAAGATTTTGGAAATTGGAAAAGAACTTACTATGCAACCGATCGTTTTATTGGATGGCGTTGAAGAAACTTTGGCTCAATTACACGGAAAATACAAGCTTATTGTCGCAACAAAAGGTGATCTCAAAGATCAGCAGCGCAAACTCCATAATTCTGGTTTGGGACATTATTTTCATCATATAGAAGTGATGGCAGACAAAGCAGAATTGAATTACGAGAAGCTTTTTAATCGTTTAGACATTGATTCAGCAAAATTTCTGATGATTGGAAACTCGTTGAAATCTGATGTTCTTCCGGTACTGAATAGCGGCGGTTGGGCGATTCACGTGCCTTTTCATACTACTTGGGCGCACGAGAGGATTGATCATGAGATCGTGCACAACAATTTTAGGAGCTGTAAAAAGATCACGGATATATTGCCGCTTTTGCTGTAACATAAAGGTGATATCTCTTATCAAAAATTACTTTACCTTTATTGTAAAATAATTCATAATGAAAGAAAACAATAAAGAATCTCGAAATAGTAACAACGACGTTATTACACAAGTTCAGATTAATTGGATCAGAATTAAATTAGAAAGAGCCGAAAAAAATGGCTTTACGACTGATACGAAAGCGCAGATTTTAGCGGAAGCAAAAGCTTTGCAGCAATTAGATGCTGTTTTGGGAAGTTTTCCAGCGGATCGCCATATAGAAATTCTAGCTAACTAATATGAATTTCGATCAACTTTTAGAAAGTGAAATTACCTTTATTGCGGTAATGGGTGGACTGCTTTTTGTACTCGCTGGAATAATTATATACCTTTTTCCTCCCAAAGAAATTAACGGACTTTATGGTTATCGGACCGCTGCGTCGATGAAGTCTAAAGAATGCTGGACATTTGCACAACATTATTCCGCACGAAAAATAATTTGGTATGGCTCGGCGTTGATTCTCGTCGGAATTGCCGCATCTTTTATCAAAACTTCTGAGGAAATTGGCACTATCATTGGTTTAGCATTACTTATTTCATGTCCAATTGCACTTTTTGTAAAAGTCCAAAAGAAATTATCAGAAAGATTTAAAGAAGTATAAAGTTTTTTATTTGGAGCTTTATCCTGCTGTCCACTGTATCTTTCCTGCCCAAAACAAAGGGCAGGAAAGGATGCCGTTCCCATCAGGGCTAAACTAAAGGCCTAGATCAGGAACACCATCAAAAATCTAGCTTAATTTAAAGCTTGGTTTTTGAGAAATTAAATCAGAAATAAACTGCAAATTTTGTAACGGCGTTTCATAACTGCGTCTGTATCTTAGTACCTCGAGTCAACTTTTCCTTAGAATTTCTTCTAACAAACTTTTCTATAGATATCAACAATCAAAATTTCCGATTTATGAAAATATTACTCACCGGAGCCACTGGATATATTGCACAACGACTTTTACCAGTTTTATTAGAGCAAGGACATCATATAGTTTGTACTGCTCGAGATGCTCGACGTTTCAGAAATCAGTATAATTCCCAAAATATAGAAGTTGTAGAAGTTGATTTTCTAGATAAAGAAACTTTAAAAAATATTCCTCAAGATATTGACATCGCTTACTATCTAATACATTCGATGTCCACCAATTCTGGCTCTTTTGAAGATATGGAACAGATCTGTGCAGAGAATTTTATTGATAGAATTCAAGAAACCAACGCTCAGCAAATTATCTATTTGAGTGGAATCGTAAACGATCAAGAACTTTCAAAACATCTTAGCTCTCGTATGAATGTTGAGTCAATTATCTCGCGTTCCGATATCCCCTTGACAACTTTGAGAGCAGGAATTATCGTCGGTTCTGGAAGTGCCTCTTTCGAAATCATTCGAGATTTGGTAGAGAAACTTCCTGTTATGATCGCTCCCATTTGGCTCAAAACCAAATGTCAGCCGATTGCAATTAGAAATGTTGTTGAGTTTCTTGTTGGAGTTATCGGTCATAAAAAAGCATACGACCAAAGTTTTGATATCGGGGGCCCAGACATTCTTACATACAAAGAAATGCTTTTAAAGTTTGCCGAAATCCGTGGTCTTAAGCGCTATATTTTTGTCGTTCCAATAATGACTCCACGTCTATCTTCTTATTGGTTATATTTCGTAACATCAACTTCTTACGCACTTGCAAAAAACCTTGTTGACAGTATGAAAATTGAGGTAATCGCCGAACCTAATGACTTGGCGTCAAATTTAAACATCCACTTGCTGACCTATTCAAAAGCAATAAAGTTAGCCTTTGATAAAATAGAACAAAATCAAGTTTTATCAAGTTGGAAAGACGCTCAGACAAGTAATATCTTCCGCCGCGGAATGCAGGAATATATGGAAGTTCCAACTTTTGGATGCTTTAAAGATGTTCGCAGTCGCAAAACCGAAACTCCAGAAATCACACTCGGCAGAATTTGGGCAATCGGTGGAGAAACCGGGTGGTATTATGGAGATTGGTTATGGAAGATTCGCGGATTTATGGATCAACTTATTGGAGGAGTTGGATTGAGACGCGGTCGACGTAGCGCCACCGATATTCTTGTTGGTGAAACATTGGATTTCTGGCGTGTTCTAATTTCTGACAAAGAAGACAAAAGATTACTCCTTTTTGCTGAGATGAAACTTCCTGGCGAAGCGTGGTTAGAATTTAAACTTGGCGATGATAATGTGCTGACACAGACCGCGACTTTCCGTCCACTTGGATTGTGGGGACGCGTTTATTGGTATTCTATGTTGCCATTTCACGGAGTGCTGTTTAAGAAAATGATAAATAATATTGTGAAGTAAGGTTTTCCAATTGCGATGGTTGAGCTTGTCGAAGCCATTTTGTAAATATGATTTTGAGGTAATCCTTTTGTTTTGCTGTTTATGAAATGCGGTGGTTACTTTTTGAAACCGCTGCATAATAAAGAACTATCTAATAATTTTCTTTTTACTACTTTCTAATATTTACCGCTAATGAAAGATATAAGTCAACTAATAACAACAATATCTAATGTTTATTCTGGACTGCAAGCATCTGCTGCAAATTCAATAAATCGATCTTTGACTATTAGCAATTGGCTTATAGGATATTATATAGTAGAATATGAACAGGAGGGAGAAGACAAGGCAACTTACGGCGCAAAATTACTAAATATTATATCTAAAAGATTAGCTATTAAAGGTCTAACAGCTCCTGAAATCTCTAGATGTAGACCGTTTTACCAAACTTACACTTACTTTCTTGGGACAGTGTCCCAAGAATTCAACATCTCAATTATGGGGACAGTGACCCCATAATTCAAATTTTAACGAAACCTCCTCATTACCTTAAAATCAGCGGCACCTCATTAGACGAAATTTTCTTATTATAATGTTCATAGCCCATCTTCCTTAACGAATCTTGAGCGACTTTATAAGAAGTCTGACTTTCCCATTCCTCAACTGGGAG
Organism: Flavobacteriales bacterium; assembly: GCA_038242935.1. Lineage (GTDB taxonomy): Bacteria > Bacteroidota > Bacteroidia > Flavobacteriales > Flavobacteriaceae > Flavobacterium. The sequence goes on along the minus strand of JBBSRP010000021.1, from coordinate 17,885 downwards.
ACTCTCAAAATAGATTTTATAATAACTTTTATTAATTCGTTGTTCTAACAAATATTTTTGCCAACAATAAGCAGTTATGGAAGTCTTTATTTTAAAAGGAACTTTAAACGTAATGCTTTCCCTTGCATTTATCTTTAAAAAACTTTTGGTGGCTATTCCTTTGCTCCTTTTATAAAAAAAATCATCGTAGCAATCGTAATTTTCTATCTGAGCAACTGCAAGTTCACCATTCGGATCGGAAATTTTCAGAGCAGACCACATAAAAGATTTTGATGATTCAAATTTAGCATTGTCATCATTAAAAATTAAAGTATCCAATAGCAGATAGTATTTTCTTGAAGAATTATTCTTTAAAGTCACTACAACATCGCTGCTATCCTTAACAAATTTATTGCTTATGAAATACTCAAGATCATTGTTCTTATTTTTAGTTATAATAAAAATAAGAGCCACAGTTAGGAATGATATAATGATGAGTATTTTTGACATCCTTTTTAATTTAAAAGTTTATGTGTCTGATCGAAATCACAGTTGACATAAAATCAGAGAATGAATCAGAGAATGAATTTACATTTAAAATTTTACAAAAGATTAAAATAGTAGTAATGATATTCGCAATATTAGATACTCATCAATTCTCATTATTCTTTTAGCGAAAGCTAAAAAATCCTCTCCCAATTTTTAAAACTGTATTTTCGCTTTATGGATTCGATTACACAGATTGTTTTGGGTGCGGCTGTTGCTGAAAAGACAAGCGGAAAAACCTTGGGCAATAAAGCAATGCTTTACGGAGCTATCTTCGGCACTTTGCCAGATCTTGATGTGCTTTCAGGATTCTTTTTTGATGATGTAGATGCAGTAGGTTTTCATCGAGGCATCAGTCATTCGATATTACTGTTTCTGGTCGTTTCGCCCATCTTCGGATGGTTGATTTATAAGCTCGAAAAGCAAAAGTCCATCACATTCACCAATGCCACATCGATGGTGTTTTGTGTTTTACTTACACACTCGCTTCTAGACAGTTGTACGTCTTGGGGTGTTCAGCTATTTTGGCCATCAAATATTCGAATAGCACTTAAATCTGTTGCAGTAGTGGATTTTCTCTACACTTTGCCACTTCTCTTTTGTCTTATTATGGCTGTCAGATTGCCAAAGCTTTCGCCAAATCGCAGAAAATGGAATAATTGGGGATTGATTATCAGCAGCAGTTATCTTATTTTGGGAATGGCTTTGAAAATCATCGCTTACGCTAAATTTGAAAAAGTCACTTCACAGCAGAACGTCGCTTACACTGAAATGTCTGTAAAACCTGGCTTACTAAGTTTAATTTTATGGAATGCTCACGGACAGAACGAAAAAGAATATTTCATCGGTCAATATTCATTTTTCGATTCTAGCCCGATTCACTTTGACAAATACCCTAAAAGTCACGAACTGAATGCCAAGTTTCAAGATCAGGAAGTGGTTCAGAAGTTAATTGATATTTCTGAAGGCTGGTATATTATTAGCGAAAGCGAAAACAGATACTACTTTAATGACCTCCGTTTTGGACTTATTTCGACTCTAAATAACGAGCAGCAATTTGCCTTTAGCTACGAACTTATTCCAACTGCAAATGGAAAGTATACTGCCGTGGAAATTAAAAAAAGCCGACAACAAGGAATGGAGACTTTAAAAACTCTGTTGAAAAGGATTGGTGGAAATTAAGATTTAGTCTAGAGTCTAATGGCCAGCGCAACTGCCACAGTCATCAGATTTCTTCTTTCTCTTCTTAAAAAAAAATTTCCATAGCAAAAATCCAACAGCTATAACGAGTGCTGCACCTGCTAAAATTTCTTGGATCATAATTAATTTATTTTAAAAGTTGGTAGGCAATGAATGCTAGAACGTAAGCAAAACCTGTCATTCCAAAAAGCTGAATCATTGGCCATTTCCAACCGTTAGTTTCTTTTTTAGTGATTGCTATCGTACTCGCACATTGCATCGCAAAGGCGTAAAACAGCAGAAGCGATATTCCTGTCGCAAAGTTAAAGACTTTTTTTCCAGTGTTGGGATCAATTTCTTCAGACATTTTCTTTTTGATGGTTGTAGCGTTTCCGCTATCTCCAACGCTATAAATAGTAGCAAGTGTACCAACAAATACTTCTCGTGCCGCAAATGATGTAATAACAGCGATTCCTATTTTCCAGTCGTAACCCAAAGGTTTGATGACAGGCTCGATTGCTTTACCCATAATTCCAATATACGAATGTCTAAGTTTAAAAGATGCAACTTCGTGTTCTAAATCGTCTTGAGTAAAGTTCACTCCAGTTGATTGAGCATTTTCGGCAACGATTTCTTCGGCATTATTAAAGTTTTTTCCAGGGCCGTAGGAAGCAAGAAACCACAAAACAACTGATATTGCAAGAATAATTTTCCCCGCTCCGAAGACGAAGGCTTTTGTTTTTTCAATAACGTTAACGCCAACATTTTTAAACAAAGGCATTTTATAGTTTGGCATTTCTACCACAAAGAATGTCTTGCCTTTTACTTTCAAAACCATATTAAGAAGCCAAGCCGATATAATCGCCATTCCAAATCCCATTAGATAAAGCGCCATCAATACAAGTCCTTGAAGATTTAAGAATCCAAATAAATATTTGTCAGGAATTACTAGTGAAATAATGATCGCATAAACAGGAAGTCTCGCGGAACAAGTTGTAAACGGAACGACCAGAATTGTGATCAATCGCTCTTTCCAGTTTTCGATATTTCGGGTTGCCATAATTGCTGGAATAGCACAAGCAGTACCTGAAATAAGTGGCACAACACTTTTTCCGCTAAGGCCAAATTTCCGCATCAATTTGTCCATCAAGAACACTACTCTACTCATATAACCACTCTCTTCGAGGAGAGAAATAAACAGGAATAGAAAAGCAATTTGGGGAATAAAGATGATGATTCCTCCAATACCGGGAATAATTCCTTGTGCTAGAAGATTTGTAAAAACACCCGCAGGCATATTGTTTTCGGTGTAAGCGCTTAACGATGCAAAAGACTCGTCAATAAAATCCATCGGAATCTCTGACCAGTTGAAAATCGCTTGAAATATTACAAAGAGAATTGCAAAGAATATCGCGTATCCCCAAACTTTATGTGTTAGAACTTTGTCTAGTTTGATTCGAAAGTCTTTCGCAGTTTCAAGGTTTATGGTCTGTCCAACTTTAAGAACATCATTGATAAATTGATATCTCTTGATAGTTTCCTTTTGCTGAAGGCGCTTCAAATCTGAATGTGATTTGGTAAAAGTATTTCGAATTTCATTCCGCTCAAGATTCAAGAAATTGACATCTTGTGTAATTACAAGCCACAATTTATATAAAAGTTGGTTAGGAAAAGCTTTCGCTAATTTTTCAAAATATTCTGGATCAATGGTAGAAGCATTTAAGCAAGGTTCAACCGAAAGTTCTTCATATTCGAGAATAAGTTGTTTCAGTTTGTCAATTCCGTAGCCTTTTCTTGAACTTATAAGTGCAATTCTAGTATTTAGTTCCTTTTCAAGATGTGGAATATCAAGAGTAATCCCTTTATATTCCATCCTATCGGCCATATTGATGGCAAGAATCGTCGGTATCTGTAAATCTTTGATTTGGGTAAATAAAAGCAGATTTCGTTTTAGATTTTCTACATCCGAAACTACAACTGCAACATCTGGAAAGTTCGGATCGTTTTTATTTAGCAACAGCTCAATCACCACATTCTCATCTATCGAACTTGCGTTGAGACTATATGTGCCAGGCAAATCTAGGATATCAGCTTTTATATGTGGCGCTAGTTTGCATTTTCCAATCTTCTTTTCGACAGTGATGCCGGGATAATTTCCCACCTGTTGATTAAGTCCTGTAAGCTGATTAAAAACAGAAGTTTTTCCAGTATTTGGATTACCTATTAAGGCAATTTTGATATGATGATCGCTCATTATAAATTCTATTTGGGATGCACATCTACAACAATCTGCGATGCAGTCTCGATTCTTATGGCTAGATGTGAGCCATTTATGTTCAAGTATAAAGGATCTCCAAAAGGAGCAATTTGAATTAATTCGACCAGATTTCCTGGCAGGCAACCCATTTCAAGTAATTTGAGAGGAATGCTGTCAACATCGAATTCCATGATAGTGGCATGGTCACCAATTTTTAAATGATTTATTGTAGTTTTCAACGCTTATTTAGATTGAATAAACGCAAAAGTACGGATTATTGTTGATAAAGGACAGTGAAAGACTTTTAATTTTTCTTTCTAGTGGAAAGCCATTTTAGATCTTCGATTAATCTGTCGACATCTTCAGTTTTAGTTCCGTCATAAAAACCTCTGACTCTTTTTTTACGGTCAACCAACACAAAATTTTCGGTGTGAACCATATCGTACAATTCTTCGGGCTTTCCTTCTTTTACCACGAGATATGACTTTCGCGCAAGCGTATAAATCTCTTTCTTATCTCCAGTAAGCAAATTCCATCTAGCATCAATTACTCCTTTTTCTATGGCATATTCTTTCAATACAGGAACACTATCAATATCTGGAGTAACCGAAAATGACAGAAGTTTTACGTTATTGTCATTCTTGATTGCTTCTTGGATGCGCACCATATTATCTGTCATTGCAATGCAGATTGTAGGACAAGTTGTAAAAAAGAAATCTGCTACATATACTTTATTCTCGTAATCTTCTTGAGTGATTTTCTGTCCGTTTTGATTTAGAAATGAAAAATCTCCTATTATATGATTATTAGCAACATACTGAATTGTAGTATCTACAAGTTCGGGATTTACCATCGAAGGATTGTAGATGGGCAGAGATTTGGCAGGAGTAAGTGCCTTGTAAAAAAGTGTAAGCGTTACGACCGAAACTACTAACATAGTTCCAAAAAAAATCTTGTACTTCTTGAAGAATTCCCACATGGTAAAATATTTTTTTGCAAAAGTACGAAATAGCCTGCGTAACTCCAGACATTTAACCCAAAGTTAAACTATTAGAATAAGCGGAATTAATGCGTATTTTTGTGAAACTAATAAAAATTTAAAGTAAAAATGAGCGTATTTTTAAAAAGAAATTTACTTTTCGCCCTGCCAGTTTTAGTCGGTATTTCGACTGCGACGGCACAAGAAAAGGAAAAAGTAGAGCCTGGAATTAATATATCATATATGGACAAATCGAGCAAAGCCTCTGATGATTTTTTCAGATATGTAAATGGTGCATGGCTAGACAAAACAGAAATTCCTGCAGACAGAACACGTTGGGGGAGTTTTGACGAACTAAGACAACGTACAGACCACGATGCTCTTTTGATATTAAAGGAAGCAGCATCAAATCACGCATACTCTGCAACTACTGATCAAGGAAAAGCAGTGATTGTATTTGAATCTGTGATGGACGTTGCAAAAAGGAACAAGCTTGGTATTGCTCCGCTAAAACCTTATTTTAAGAAAATTGATGCTGTAAAGAATGCAAAGGACTTACAGAATTTATTAATTGAAATGGAACCAATAGGTGGTGTTGGATTCTTTGGAATTGGAGTTGGTCCTGATGCTAAAAATAGTAACCGCAACGTTTTGTACGTAGGTCCAGGATCTCTGGGATTGCCAGACCGCGATTATTATATGTCTGACGATGCAGACTCTAAAGAAAAACGCGCAAAATATCAAACCCACGTTGCAAAAATGCTTGCATTTGTAGGTGATAATCCTGCTGCTGCAAAAAAGAACGCCGAAAGAATTCTGGCTATTGAAACCGCAATGTCTGCACCTCGCCTTGACCGTGTTGAGAGAAGAGACCGAAGAAAATCATACAATCCGATGACTGTTGCAGACCTTCAAAAACTGACTCCTGCTATCAATTGGAATACATATTTGACTGGAGTTGGAGTTTCTAAAGTAGATACACTTATCGTTTCTCAACCAAAATATATGACTGCATTTCAAGACATCCTTAATAAAGGTGATGTTGCTGCTTGGAAAGCTTATATGAAATGGACACTCCTTAATGGATCTGCGAATGAACTTTCGACAGATATCGAAGATGCGAACTTTGATTTCTACGGAAAAACTTTAACAGGTGCAATGGCTCAACGTCCGCGTGAAGAGCGCGCGCTGCAGGTTGTAAATGGAACTGTAGGTGAAGCATTAGGTAAACTATATGTTGAGAAAAAATTTCCTGCTGAGGCAAAAGTTAAAGCAGAAAAAATGATTAAGAATGTTTTTAAAGCTTTTGAAAACAGAATTAATAATTTGACTTGGATGAGTCCTGAAACTAGAATAAGTGCTATTGAAAAACTGCACAAATCAAGAATTAAAATCGGATATCCAGATAAATGGAAAGACTATTCGGCTCTAGTTCTTGAAAGCACTGACGGAAAAGGAAACTACTTTGACAATATGCAGCGTGTATCAAAATGGAGATTTGAAAAAAATCTTGAAGATCTAAAAAAACCAGTTGACAAAGATCGTTGGGGAATGTCGCCACAGACCGTAAACGCTTACTTTAATCCCTCATTTAATGAGATTGTTTTTCCAGCGGCTATTTTGCAACCACCTTTCTACAATTATAAAGCTGACGAAGCTGTAAACTACGGTGGAATTGGTGCTGTAATTGGGCACGAAATCTCTCACGGATTTGATGATTCAGGTTCACGATATAACGCAGAGGGAAATCTTGTAAACTGGTGGACAGAGCAGGACTTAAAAGAATTTACAGCTTTGGGTACTGCACTTGCAGATCAATACAGTGCACTTGAGCCACTCCCTGGAATATTTGTAGATGGTAAATTTACTCTTGGCGAAAACATTGGAGATCTTGGCGGAGTAAATTCTGCTTATGATGGACTTAAATTATTTTTAGCCGAAAATGGCCCAGCTCCACTTATTGACGGACTGACTGCTGAACAACGTTTCTTTATTTCTTGGGCTACAATCTGGCGTACAAAAATGAGAGACGAAGCAATCAAATCTCAAGTAAAAACAGACCCGCACTCTCCTGGAATGTTCCGTGCATTTGTGCCGCTTCAAAATGTAGATGCTTTTTACGAAGCGTTTAATATTAAAGAAGGTGATGGAATGTATTTGAAACCATCAGATAGAGTTAAAATCTGGTAGAGACTTCCAAGTTTTACTTATAAAAAAATCCCAGTTTGCGCTGGGATTTTTTGTTTATAGCTTTGTAGTTCTAAAATGGTAATCGAGTTCTTTAATTAATTTTTCGGAAGAGATTATTTTGCCAGCTGAATGATTTGAGTAATCAAACTGCGGTGGTTGCAAATTACTTTCTAAAGTTCTCCGAGTATAATAATCTTCCTTTGTAGGATGATCTGGAGTGGCTGCATTAAATGTCGTTCCCCACGCCTCTTTATCGACTATTGCTTCAATAATTCCGATGCAATCTTCTTGGTCTATTAAATTTACAGCAGCGTAAGGACTTTTGATTCCTTGACGTCCTGCTAAATATTTGGCTGGATTTCTACCTGCGCCAATAAGACCTCCAAAACGAAGAATTGTTGTTTGCAAGAAATCTAAACTTTGCAAATAATCTTCGGTAACGACGAGTTGCTTTCCTGATTCGGTAATGGCTTCGCGCTGCGTTCTTTCGGTGACAACCTCGTCTTTATCAGAATATACAGAAGTTGAACTCACAAATAATAACTTTGAAATCGATGATTGTTGAATTTCTGGCATCAGGATTTTCATCTTTTCCACAAATGGATTATTAGATGTTTTAACCTGCGGCGGAATATTGATAATTAAAATATCCGAACCTTCAAGAAACATCTTAAACTCACCCGCAACTTCCGTTGCAGAAAGTTCAATTTTGAAAGGTTTTATTCCAGCCTCCCTGAGTACTTCAATTTTATCTGCAGATGTTGTAGATCCTTTTACAGACCAACCTTGTTCTATAAAAAACTTTGCTAGTGGCAATCCTAGCCAACCGCAGCCTAATATGCTTAATTGTTTCATATTAATAATTTATTGTTCAGAAGCAGTTTGCACTGGAAAATTGTCCATATCTGGAATAGTGTCGTTTCTATCTTCGGCTCTAAGCCTTAATTCTGGGCTCAACTGCGGAATAAATAATCTTGGCACTGGATTAATCTTCTTGATTTGTACTACAGCATCTGTCAAAATAAATGGTTTTGGCATCATCCAAGTTCTTCTTTTTCGCATTCCAAATAGAGGATTTGTCAACAAATCAAACGAAGATTCCATCATTGACATATCGAGCACTACGTCTTTATTTACTGTAAAATCTAAAACCAGCGGATCATTGTCTACAACATAATAACTAATGATTTTCTTTCCTTTTCGAGCATAAACAGCTCCCGTTTGCCCTAATGCAGAAGCATTATTTGCTTTGAAGTTTCTAAATTCTATTGTTTCATTTGCAAAAATATCAATTCTGTTGACTCTTCGGTTTGGGGTAATTCTAATTTTTAGAAATCTATTATTCCCAACAATTGAATCTTTTTCGAAAGTAACGGTGGGCTCAGGAATATTTCTCACAAGCGCTTGAGAAGTGTATAGTATCTCAGAATTATATTTGCTGAAAAGCGGAAATTCTGATAGATATCGAGCATTTGGAACTGTATCTGTAATGTAAATCTTTGTCCAATCGTCTAATATTTTATCATAAGATGCCCAAACAGCCTTGTCCGTTTCTACATTATAAACATAAAGAAGACTGTTTGGTTTTGCAGTCGAATCTCCAAAATTCGAATTAAGATGCGCGTGCATCAAAGCTCCAAAAGCCACTATAAAAAGTGCCGCTGACCAAATCCATTTATGAGTGAAAGTTCCGAGCAAAGGCAAAAGAAGTGAAAACACTAAGAGTGCCAATATCGCCGCGCCAAAAAGTACTTTGAGTCCTAAACCAATTGGAAATAGTACAATAAACGGCGCAAGAATGAACAAAGCTGGAACTGCCGCAATAAGATTGATTGCCAAACTTGATCTCTGCGCAATTACAAAAAATCCAAACATAATTAGCGCAAACAAAACTGGAATAATGAAGAATCCTGCTCCTGGCAAAAAGATTGCTAATCCTAAACTGATAAGAATCCAGAGCGTAATTGGCGCAACAGAATAATTGATAATTGTAGTTTCAGATTTTGCATGTCCGTAAAACAAGAAGGCGATCGCAATGCTTAAAGCAATAAAAGCCACAATATAACTGTGTCCATTGTAAGTAAATCCCTGAAGAATTTCGGTATATTCGGGATATATAACTAGAATAAATTTCCATAATAAAAATGATGATAACCCTACTGTGAGTAAAGTTGCCATAAGAATTACAAAACCTTTTCCAATTTCGGACGCTGCCAAAACTCGCTTTCCAAGTCCGATGAACAAAAGAAAAAGAAAGATGACGGTTGTAATTGCTATCAGGATATAATTCCATGAAAATGAATAATGAAAAAAGTAAAAAGGCGTATTAAAATAAACATCGTCGTCTGCGGAATTTTGCGCTTTTAAGTCGGCATTGCCAAAGTGGCTCATTAAAGGCATTAAATACGAACCTTGATGTGCAACAGAATTATGACTTAAATGTTTAGAATCGTCTTGAGCCGTGTGATAATTAAAATGATCATCGATAAAAGCAAAATTGAATCCTGGAATCTTGGCTTGTTCTCTAAAAACAGTAAGATCAGTATCATTGGGAAGCATTTTGTAAATACTGTACATCAGGGAATTACTTGCTGGATATCTTGTTTTTGCAGCAGCGAATTCTTTTATCATCGCAGCATTACCATCATTAACCTCCATCAGCATATAGCTTGGACCAGCCGTACCTCGCGCTTCAAAGTTAAGAACGAGACCAACTTCCTTTGCCCAATTATTATCTGTAGCAAAAAGAGCAGCACCATTTAAACCCAACTCTTCAGCATCTGAAAAGAGAATTATTATATCATTTTTATGAGTAGTTTTATTGTGCAAATACGCTCGCACACCTTCTAGAATTGTCGCAACTCCAGTCGCATTGTCTGCTGCACCATGAGAATACGAGTGTGGCGCGCTATCATAATGAGACAAAAGCATCAGCGCTTTGCTATTATTTGTTCCCTTTATTTTGGCAATTATATTTCGAGACTTTACTAGATTTCCCCAATCAGATAGAGTTGTACCTTCTTGAATTTCGGGCACTAGACCCAGATCTCGAAGTTCTTTCTGGAGATATATTTCAACATCCGAATGTGCTTCTGAACCAACATAATGAGGTTTTTCGGCAATTATATCTATGTGCTCAACCGCTCGCTTTACAGAAAAGTCAGAAAGTGGCGCAAGATCTTCTGTATACCAGTGCGGCATCATCGTGAAATAGACAGTTGTAAGTAATGCAATAAAAGCAACAAAAGTGATAATTGGGGCAAATCTGTTTTTCATCGGTCAGCGTTTTGGTAGATTCTATTATAATTCTTTCTTGACAAGTACTATGTAATCGTGATCCAAAAGCATATAACCTTGATCATACAAAAAATAGTAGGTATTCCCTGACTTGGTTTGCAAGATATTGGTAAAGAAGTCAAAATCAAAACCTTTGCTCAAAAGTTTTGATCTGGAAGTTTTTATTTTTTGATCGGTATTAATCGATAATAAAATTCGATAATTTTTGCGCAACTTATTATTAATGTTGCGCATATAATTATTACTATCCTTATTAATCTTATTATTGAAAGCATTGCGGCATCCATCACTGCAGAACTTTTTGTCTTCCCGACCAACTATTTTTTCTTCACACTCCAGACATGTCTTCATGATTTATTTCTTTTTTATTTGATACAAATCTGTACGACGATCTTTCAGGATTCGCACACTTCCATACTCATGCAATTCTTTGAGCAATCTCAAATCTACATCTACTATAAGCGTCATTTCGGTATTTGGAGTCGTTTCTGCCTTAATACCATTACTTGGAAAGGCAAAATCTGAGGGCGTAAAAACAGCGGTTTGCGCGTACTGAATATCCATATTATTTACCTTCGGAAGGTTACCAACACATCCAGCAATCGCAACGTAACACTCATTTTCTACAGCTCTTGCTTGCGCACAGATCTTTACGCGAGTAAAACCATTTTGAGTATCAGTTAAGAATGGTACAAAAAGAATATTCATTCCTTCGTCTGCCATAAGTCTAGCCATTTCAGGGAATTCGACATCATAGCAAATCATAATCCCGATTTTCCCGCAATCAGTATCAAAAGTTCTAATATTCGAACCTCCCTGCATTCCCCAATGACTTACCTCATTTGGCGTAATATGAATTTTGGTATACATTTCAGAAGTACCATCTCTCTTGCAAAGAAAGCCGACATTGTACAAATGCCCATCTTCATCAAGAAAAGGCATACTTCCAGTGATGATATTTATATTATATGAAATTGCAAACTCCTGAAAACGTTTTTTAATTGCTTCAGTGTGTCTAGCAATTTCTCTGATAGCGTCTGCTTCTTGCATGTGATTAAAATCTGCCATCAAAGGCGCAATAAACAACTCTGGAAATAACGCGAAATCTGACCCATATCCTGAAACAACGTCCACAAAAAACTCTGATTGCTCAAAAAATTCTTCAAGATTATTAAGAGGTCTCATCTGCCACTGAATCAATCCTAAACGAATTACATCTTTGGCAACGTTGATAATCTGTGGACTTTCGTCGTAATAAATATTATTCCATTCGAGTAAAACGGCAAATTCTTTCGAATTTTTATCTCCTTCGAGATAATTATTCATAATTCGCACTACGTGAAAATCATTACTTAACTGAAATGAAAGTACAGGATCGTACAATTCCTTTTGTTTTACCTTTTCTATATAAATTTTTGGTGTATATTCCTGTGCATATTGACCATAGCTAGGAATACGTCCTGCAAAAACCACAGCTTTTAAGTTCAGATTTTCGCAAATTTCTTTTCGAGCATCGTATAATCTTCTTCCCAAACGAAGTCCACGGTATTTTGGGTGAATAAAAACATCTATTCCGTACAGGATTTCACCATTTTCATTATGAGTAGCAAAAGTACCATTGTCTGTAATGGTTTCGTAAGTATGTTTTTTGATAACTATTTTTTCATCAACGATAAGTGAAAGAGCAGATCCTACAACTACATCATCTACCAAAATCACAAGCTGTCCTTCTGGAAATATTTTTAATAAAACTTCGATATCTTCCTCGCGCCAGTAGTTTTCGGCCATCTCGGTATAAGATTCCATCATCGAAGTCTTTAATTCTTTGTAATCTTCAATTTGTAAGTTTCGTAATTCAACCTTGTTAATCTCTGTCTGCATCTACTTTTTTTTACAAATATAAATAATCTCATTCCATTTACAAACGTTTACAAGCAATAACAAACGAAATTAATTGTTTTTCAACCGATTACCGTTCGAAAGCCGCCACATCTTTGCAATGTTGATTTGAAACAACAATCATCACGAACAAATAATAACAATTTAATTTTACACGCCATGAACAATTTAAAAAACAGAGTACAGTTGATTGGACACGTAGGAAACGATCCAGAAATCAAAACATTAGAAGGTGGGAAAAAGTTAGCCACTATCACGCTGGCAACAAATGATCACTATAAAAACGCTAAAGGCGAAAAAGTAGAACAAACAGAGTGGCACCGCCTAACTGCTTGGGGAGCAACCGCCGAGATTATTGAGAAATTTGTAACCAAAGGTAAGGAGATTGCCATCGACGGGAAACTTACACACCGTACTTATGATGATAAAAACGGAGAAAAGAGATTTATAACAGAAGTGACTATTAACGAATTAGTTCTGTTAGGAAAACAATCTTAACTGAAGTCAAACATCATTAAAGCCATAATAATATTAAAATTTACACGCCATGAATAATTTAAAAAACAGAGTACAGTTGATTGGACACGTAGGAAACGATCCAGAAATCAAAACATTAGACGGAGGAAAGAAATTAGCCACAATTTCACTGGCAACTAATGATCACTATAAAAACGCTAAAGGCGAAAAAGTAGAACAAACAGAGTGGCACCGCCTAACTGCTTGGGGAGCAACCGCCGATCTTATCGAGAAGTTTGTAACCAAAGGCAAGGAGATTGCCATCGACGGAAAACTTACACACCGTACTTATGACGATAAAAACGGAGAAAAGAGATTTATAACAGAAGTGACTATCAATGAATTACTTCTATTGGGAAAATAAGTTGGAGATAAATTTACTATCAGAAATGATGGCAGAAATCTTACAGATCAATGAATACGTTTTGAAAATTTTCAATCCTATTCATTGATCTTTTTTTTTAAATTTTTTTGGCTTTCGCCGAAAGAATTATGTCTAATCTTCGATTGAAATCTTTTGCTGTAGAATATGTATACGGCATTCTATGACTACCTGCTGTGAGTAATTTTCAGCCGAAGCTATATCGATTATTAGTTATTTAGAAGTTCTTGCGTTCTAATTTATTTCGGCTTTCTCAGATGGAAAGTTCTTCGAAATGCTACTTCTTCTTTACAAATAAGTTGTTTGCAATTTTATTCGAAATTGTTATTTCCTGATTTGTCACAAGCAGCAACATTGAACCATCAAATTCTTCTCTTGAAATAACTTTTAACTCTTGGCCCAACGAGATTCCGTTTTTATCCAGATATTTTAAAAAAGAAGTAGAAGTGTCTTTTACACCCACACAAACAGTATTTTGACCTACTTCTATCTCTGATAATAATTTTTTTTCAACTTTTGGAATTTCCCCCTTTGAGTTGGGAATTGGATCGCCGTGTGGATCCAATGTTGGATGATTTAGAAATGCGGAAAGTTTCTCAATAAGCTTCTCCGACTTTATATGTTCCAATTCTTCAGCAATTTCGTGCACCTCATCCCAAGAAAAATCTAATGTTTCTACTAAAAATACTTCCCAAAGACGGTGTTTACGCACAATCATTTTTGCAGCCATTCTGCCCGTTTCTGTCAAAACAACTCCTTGATACTTTTGATATAATATTAAGTCACGCTCAGCAAGTTTCTTCACCATATCTGTTACAGAAGAAGCTTTTGTATCAAGCATTGCCGCAATAGCATTTGTAGAAACGCCATCTGGATTTGCTTGAGATAAATGGAAAATAGTTTTCAGATAATTTTCAGCAGAATGAGTCATTGTATTGTTTTAAAAAATCAAAAGTACAAATTTATAGCATCAAGAAGGTTAAGTTTTAGACAACTCTAAAAAATGTACCCCTATAGTATTGTTTTATGTTGATTTTGAAATTGATATATAATGGTGAATATCAGGTACATTTTAAACATAAGAAATGTTTTAATAAAGTGTACTTACTAAGTAATTTAGTTAGAGATTAATTGTTTTTCGAAAGTGCAGCTATTTTTGAAGTCTGCGTTTTCTGCTTTTATTTGTGAACGGAAAAATTTTATAAAATAATAAAATATTTGATTTATTGAAAACCAAAACAATAAATCGCTCTCCTATATAATATGTGGTAAAATCGTTGCCTATTTGCCAAAGATTATTTTATGTTTGCCGAGAATCGAATTGTTAAAGAAGAGCGAAATAGTGAGAGGAAATAATTCGGAAATTGAAGATTGAAAATCATATCACAAATAGCTTGATAGCAAACTTAATTCGATGAATAGATTATTACTCCTAATGCTTTTGATATCTTTTTCGGGATATTCTCAACACTCCATAAGTGGAAAAGTTATAAATGAGCAAAACTTGCCTTTAGAATATTCAGAAATTCTACTACAGACTTTAGATTCTACTTTGGTAAAAGCTGAAATTTCAAATGAAAAAGGGGAGTTTGCGCTGACAAATATTTCGAAAGGAAATTATAGACTTCAAATAAAATATTTTTCTGAATCTGTTTATACCTCTCTATTAAAGATCGAATCTGATTTAGATCTTAAAACAATCGTTGCTGCAAAAAGCAATTTGTTAAACGAAATTGTCATTCAAAATAACAAACCTCTGATCGAAAGAAAAGTTGATCGAATTGTTTTTAACGTCGAAAATTCTACGATAGCAACTGGCGGAAATGCATTTGATGCACTAAAACTTACTCCAAGAATAAAAATTATCAACGATCAGATTTCTATGATTGGAAAAGGAGCGCTGCTTGTAATGATAGATGATCGACTAGTGAAGTTTTCTGGCGATGATTTGGCAAACTATCTACGGTCGCTAAGTTCTGATGATCTTAAAAGTATAGAAGTTATCGCAAATCCTCCAGCAAAATATAGTGCCGAAGGAAACTCTGGACTGATCAATATTGTAACCAAAAAAGGCAGAAAAGATGCGTGGAATGGAACTGTAAGAAGTATTTACCAGCAAACTACTTATGACAGAGAAATTTTGGGGGGATCATTTAATCTTCAAAAGGGAAAATTGCAGGTAAATTCCGCAGTTAATTATGGTAATGGCTCTAGTGCTCCGCAAGAAACTAGTCAAGTTTTCTACCCAAACATTATATGGAAAGAAGTAAGCAATCGACGCGATTTTAGCTACGGTCTTTCAGCCCAACTTGGATTAGAATATAAAATCAGTGAGAAGTTTTCTACTGGGACAAAGCGAGAATAGTTCAAACTATACGCACTGAGCAATAAATAATAGTGACAATCGTTTTTAAGTATTGACAAACATTGTAAGATATGAAAAAGAGATTATTTAACATCTTAATGGCATCAGTTATTATCGCAATAATTGGTTTCATTATGGACAGTGATGTGAAAGAGCCTAGTATGATAATGAGATTCTTGGAGTTTTTTGCAATGATTGGAATTGTATTTTCACTAATCTCTTTAGTGTATTTTTCGGCTACTTTCCTACTCAAGAAGTTGCAAAGAATGTAATAGATATTCTGCTTATCAACTTATTTCTTCTAAAATTTTAAATAAACGCAGTTAGTGTCCAATGACATTAGTGCGTTTTTCTTTTTTTAATGATATCTCAATACATAATTTGTCAGTGTTTTCACTTGACTTCTGTCGATACTACTCTACTCTTACATTTGTCCGAAACTCTATTCCCTACCGTTTCTTGGCAAGAAATTGCTCGTTTTATTATAAATAGTTGAATGATTTTCGGAGAATCGCCCTCTTTCGCGATATCTAAAAATTTTTGTCAAAAGCGTACATCTGCTATCATTATCATAAATAAAATGTTAAAAAAGTTAAGTACATTTAATAATTAGAGAGAGTTTTTCAGCTTTCGCTAAAATAAAATTCTTATGAGTTCAATCATATAAATCTAAAATTCAAAGACTTATAAAATAATTAAAGTTTTATTTAGAATTGTTTTAAATTGTAAGAATTGATTCTACCTTTGCATTGTTTTTATTAAGTCTAAATAATACAAAATATATGAAATTCCTAGCGACAGCAATTCTTGCATTAGCAACCACCGCAGTAGCATTTGCACAACAAGGTAGCCTTAAAGGGCAAATCACCGATTCGAAAAACGAACCAATATCGAGATCAGAAATAAAGATTGAAAATTATAAGCAAGCATTGCTTTCCAACAGTAATGGAGAGTTTGTTGTAGAACGTCTTCCGTATGGAATCTACACAGTAGTTGTAGAGCACGCAGGTTTTGAACCTGAAGTTTTTACAGTAAATATTGATCAGGCAAGCACTGATTTATCTGTTGTACTGTCTCTATCTAATAGTCAATTGAAGGAAGTTGAAGTTTTTGGTCGCAGCAATGTAGCTCCAGAAAAATTAGAAACATTAACTAGATTACCATTGCAGCCGAAAGATCAGATTCAGAGTATTTCTATTATATCAAGTTCGCTTATCGCAAAACAAGGAGCGCTTACAATAAATGATGCGACAAGAAACGTTCCTGGAGTTTACGCTTTTGCAACTTATGGAAATAAGAGAGAAAGTATGGCATCAAGAGGATACAGAGGAATTCCGATTTTGAAAAATGGTGTTCGTGTAAACTCAGATTTTAGAGGAACAGGAATACTGACAGATGCTGCAGGTATTGATAATGTTCAGGTTTTAAAAGGAGTTTCGGCAATTACTCAAGGTGTTGCAACTGATATTGGAAGTCCTGGAGGAGTAATAAACATTGTTACAAAAACTCCAAACTTCTATTCTGGAGGAGATGTTTCTATACGTTCTGGAAGTTGGGGACAAGTGCGTCCACAGTTTGATTTTTATGGACCGATTGACAAGGAAGAGAAAATAGCTTTCAGAATTGCTGGAGCTTACGAAACGAAAGATAGCTACAGAAGTCACGTGAACAGCGACAAAATTTACGTAAATCCATCGATTGCGTGGAAAGCAAATGACAAAACGACTCTTACATTCGAAATGGATTATCTAGATGACAATAGAACTCCAGATTTGGGAACTATCAACATAGGCGGATCTGACGTTAATGGAATTTACGATCTTCCTCACAGCAAATTCCTAGGTTATACTAATGACAAAACAAATACTATCAACACAAATTATACAGTGCGTTTTGATAGAGAGATTAACGAAAAACTATCGGTTAGAGCTGCTTATTTCAAATCTGATTTAGCAACTGACGATGTTGGAGCAGCTTTGGCCAGCAAAAACAACCTAACTCTTTCGCAAAGAAATAGATCTCTTAGCCACAGTACAAGAAAAGACATCAATCAAGTTCTTCAATTAGATCTTGTTGCAAAAGATATTATGACAGGAAGCATCAAACATTTATTTCAAGTAGGTTTTGATTACAACAGAAACACAACCTCTACTCTTAGCGAAAAAACAGGAGTTCTGGATGTGATTGATGTTTATCAGCCTATCAATAATTATTTGCCAGAAACGGTAACTTATGGTGCTGCAACTACGAATAATGAAAGTTCAAAAGGTTTTGGCGTATTGGCGCAAGGAGTTAC
>JBBSRP010000020.1:0-22125 GCA_038242935.1 Flavobacteriales bacterium | reverse complement strand
TGTTCGTTCAGTCACAGATTTGCCGCCAGCTTCCTTCAGATTCTTCCTCACGAAAGACACCCTTGCTCTTGGCTAACGATTCCCATTGGCAGGCTCGTTCGGGACTTGCACCCTATAGATATATGGTATGCGTAGCGCACAAAAAAAAGTCCCAGTGAATTACTGGGACTTTAAAATCTATTGCAACAAAAACTACATGTTTTTAAAAATTGTATGCATCAATCTTTTCTTGTCATTAATACTTTCTTCAAGAGATATCATAGTTTCTGTTCTATAAACTCCTTCAATATCATCTATCATAAAAATAACATCTTTCGCATGCTTAGTATCTTTTGCTCTAATTTTGCAAAAAACGTTGAATTTTCCTGTTGTAACATGTGCAACAGTGACAAATGGAATTTCATTGATACGCTCTAATACAAATTTTGTTTGCGAAGTGTTGTTAAGGAAAACCCCGACATAAGCTATGAAGGAATAACCAAGCTTTTCATAGTCCAAAGTAAGTGATGAACCTGTAATAATTCCCGCATCTTCCATCTTCTTTACACGCACATGAACCGTTCCTGCCGAAATCAATAATTTTTTAGCAATATCCGTAAAAGGAATTCTAGTATTATCAATTAACATATCTAAGATTTGATGATCCACATCATCTAAACGAAACTTACTCATAGTATCAAAATTATTATTTAACTTCCTGTTTTACAATACAAATACTCACTTTAAGATTCTACTTATGATAAAACCCGTTCAGATAGCGTCTATCTCCTATCCTGAAGTTTGCTAATCGATCTGCGACGGGATAATTTCCGAAGTTGTCGCTGAACAACCCAAACTCTCCATCATACTCAACATGACCTCTCACATTATCAGCAACATTAACCTCTGATATATAGGGAATTAAAGCAACAGAGCCCTCTTGAAGTACTTCTTTGTATTGAGCGGCAAAAATACTAAGGATTTCATTACCATCATAATTAATTTTGACATTTTTATAGACAAAATCATAAAATAATGTTTTATTTTGAGGAATCTTCAAGTAATTCGCCGTTCTATTATTAAGATATGTCTTATTCGCAATAGATTCACAAGCAGCGATTAAACTTATAAATACGATCTCTCGCGTTACTTCTCGTTGATAATCATTAGGATAATGCCCCCCTTCAAATAGAATTGTTGAAACACCTAGCGTCTGAAAAGTATCTCCTACGCAATTGCGATTGTAACCGTCATCAAAGCGCCCTACTTGCCCTGGAATGATTTCTTGGAGAACTTGATTGATATCCGCAATAACGCTGATTGCCCGCTGCCTATTCTCATTTATATCACATTTTTCATTGAATGAAGGGGCGAGAAATGAAATCGTTGCTGGCTTACCTGTATCGCCAACACTAAAAATAGTACGCTGATCATGCATATTAAAGCAGAAATCTGGATTAAAGCTGCCAAACAAATCCATTAACATTATACTTTCGGGCTGGCTTAGATCTATAAAGTCTCTATTCAAATCAATATCATTCGCATTTGCACGCGTATATAATTCAGCACCATCGGGATTAAGAATCGGTATAATCTTGAAAATAAATTGCTGCCGAAGGGCCTCCGCCAAAGAATTATCCGAAGTCATAAAGTTTAAAAAATCAACAATTGCCTTTGTGGTTGTACTTTCATTTCCGTGCATCTGCGACCATATAAGAAGCTTTGCTTTTCCAGATCCTATTTCAATTAAGTGGATAGGTTTCTCCAAAACAGAATAGCCTAAAATAGACTTCACACAATTTTGTTTTAATGATTCTAGAAAAGGTTCTAGATTTTTATTTGTGATATATCTACCAGAAATACCTGCATTTTTATAAGAGGTATTTAAAGCTTTATAATTGTCTACTTTTTTCATGTCACAAAAATACCACACAAATAATTTACATTTGTAATTTACAATAGAGTTTACATTTGTTACAATTGTAAATTAGGCAATTGTGAAAGACATAGTATGTTCTAATTTATGCAAAAAGAAATGTCTAAATATAATTTTATACATTTAACTATCGTTAATTCAGTTCTTTATATGTGATTATATGAACATGTAATTCAATCATAATTTAAATTAATGTCGTATTTAAAATGTTTACTTGCCTATACAATTAGAAAAGTTTACATTTGTAATCAACCTATTCTACTCATGAATCAAGAAGATATTATTGCTAAGCTTGAGACGATATTTACAAATTTAAATATCACTCCTTCTATGTTTGCTGACCAAATTGGTGTGCAGAGATCAAGTATTTCGCACCTCCTTTCAGGTCGAAATAAGCCCAGTTTAGATTTAATTATGAAGATTGTAAGCACATATCCGCAGATAGATTTGTACTGGCTTCTTGGCAAAAAGGAGCTGAAAGAAAAATTAGATTTGAAAGTGCAACACCCCACTTCTCCTGTTTCTAACAAACTAGAAAATGATTCAAAAGACGAAATAAAAAAAATAAAACAGCCCCAACTAGAAGTTGAAGTCAAGAAAGAAAATGTTATTTCTAAAACTTCTAATGTTGAGAAAATTGTTGTTTTTTATCGCGATGGTACTTTCTCAGAATATGCTCCACGGGAAATATAAAAATGATTATATTTAAAAAAAATGATTTATGCTCAAGAAGTTTTTAAGCTTTCTAGTTCCGATTAATATTTTAAAAGTTAAATCAGATTTTAGCAAAACGCTCGAAGTAACTTATAATAACGGAGAGCTCGTTATCGATTCCTTAAACACGAATTATTCTTACGGAAGTTTGCAACGTATCCTTGCGAAAGGATTGCGATTTATAGGAAAAGAAAAGATTCAACAAATGAATCATATTTTAATTCTTGGTGTTGCGGGCGGAAGTGTGGTCAAAACATTGAAAAATGAATTTGAATATGTGAATAAAATAACCGGTGTCGAAATTGATGAAGGTATTATTGATATTGCAAATAAATACTTTCAACTTGATGAAATCGAAAATTTGGAAATCGTAATTGCAAATGCCTTCGAATTTGTGCTGAGTAATACAAAACAATATGAACTGATTATAATCGATATATTTCAGGACACTGTTATGCCGTCTTTTCTTTTCGAAAAATATTTTACAGAAAAAGTTAAAGAAATTACCGCTGTAAATGGCTATATAGTATTTAATACAATGGTTCTAGAAAAATCTCAACAAAAGCGTAATGATGCCTATGTTTTAAATTACGAAGAAATATTCAAAGTAACGAGATTATCAAAAGTGGAAAACCATAATGAATTGATTATTATTAATCGAATGGCCTAAAACCAATCTTTCTTTTTAAAGTAAGCAACCATAAATAGTGCAAGTAGCCCCATTATAATCATCACTGCGTAATATCCATTTTTATAGTGAAGCTCGGGCATATTGTCAAAATTCATCCCGTAAACGCCGACTACAAAGGTTAGAGGTATAAATATTACCGACACAATTGTCAGCGTTTTCATAATCATATTCATTTTTTGACTTTGTATGGAGAAAAAAATATTAGTCGCAGATTCAATAGAATTCATATCATATTCAATTTGCTCCAGCAATTCCAGTGTCTTTTGATGTAATCTCGAAAAGAAAGGGTAGTTTTTTTGATTCAAACCT
This sequence comes from Flavobacteriales bacterium, assembly GCA_038242935.1. Classification (GTDB taxonomy): domain Bacteria; phylum Bacteroidota; class Bacteroidia; order Flavobacteriales; family Flavobacteriaceae; genus Flavobacterium. Next base: position 18,496 of record JBBSRP010000020.1, on the reverse strand, counting down.
TCAAAAACTTCATCTTGAGCAAAGTTCTTCAAATTATAGAGAGCATCTTTCAACGGTAAAATAGATCGTTTCAAAAAATACAAGTCGTCCCTACTCTTCTCTATTTCTTTCAAAACCTCAATGTTACTACTGTCCTTGGCGATAGTCAATGTTTCGTCAAGAGTATTTTCATAATTTTCGAGGGTTATGAAAAAGTTTTCCATCACAGCATCCAACAACAAATACAGCAGATAATCATTCTTCTTTCTGCGAACCATTCCTGTTTTAGTCCGGATTCTTTCTCGAATTTCTGTAAAAAAGTCACTTTTCTTCTCTTGGAACGAAACCAAAAGATTTTCCTTTAGTAGAAAACTAATTTGCTCTACCCGAATTCCATCTGAAGTCTGCTCAAGAATTGATTTTATATTAAAAAACAGATTATTATCCAAATCTTCAATACGCGGTCGACTACTAATGTTCAGAATATCTTGCACCACATAATCATCAACTTCTACAATATTTCCTATCTGTTTGATCAGTTCAGTATTAGAAAGACCGTGAATATTAAGCCAGACAACCACGTCTTTTTTCGATGATTTCTCAATCTCCTCCTTCGCCTTTTCGATAGAGATATCTGTAAATTCTTCAAATTGCGAATCATTATAAATAAATAATTGCATTCTTACCGGCTCATCTTTATGTTTTCCAGTGTAAATGCCTCTATTTTTTCGATTAAGATTTACTTTTTTATGCTTTACTCTTCTCACAAGTTATAATTTTGGAATAAAGATAGGAGAATTTAATATTCCCTTATACTTTTACAAAAAACAAATCAATATGCTTCTAATAAAGAATATCAAAGAATTACTTCAGATACGAGACGAAAATGTAAAAATACTTTCTGGCGCTGAGATGAAAGATCTGCCGTCTATAAAGGATGCCTATTTACTTATTGAAAACGACATAATTAAAGATTTTGGATCAATGTCCTCATGTCCAGTATTAGAAAATGCGACAATAATTGACGCCGATGGAAAAACTGTACTTCCTACTTGGTGCGATAGTCACACTCACCTAGTATATGCAGGCACTCGCGAGCAGGAATTTGTGGACAGAATAAATGGATTGTCTTATGAAGAAATAGCAAATCGTGGCGGTGGAATTCTAAATTCTGCTAAAAAACTGAACGCAGCCTCAGAAGATGAACTGTACGATGAGTCAAAAGTAAGACTTGAAGAGGTAATGAAGCTAGGGACAGGAGCGATAGAAATTAAGTCTGGATACGGTCTTACAATTGATGGTGAAATAAAAATGCTACGTGTTATAAAAAGACTTTCAGAAAATTATCCTATTGCTGTAAAAGCAACATTTCTTGGAGCGCACGCTTTTCCTACTGAGTATAAAGATAATCACAGCGCTTATATTGATATTCTTTGCAAGGAGCTGATGCCGAAAATTGCTGAGGAGAAATTGGCACATTATGTTGACGCTTTTTGTGAAACTGGATATTTCTCTGTAGAAGAAACAGAACGTATTATGGAAAGTGGAAAAGAATATGGCTTAACGCCAAAGATCCATGTCAATCAATTTACGATTATTGGCGGAATTGAAGCTGCTGTTAAAGCTGGAGCACTGTCTGTAGATCATTTAGAAGTATTAAATGAAGCCGACATCGAAGTGCTTCGCAATTCTAAAACTATTGCTGTAGCGCTTCCTTCTTGCTCCTACTTCATTAGTATTCCATACACACCTGCTCGTGCCCTAATGGATGCAGGATTACCATTAGCGATTGCGACTGATTTTAATCCCGGAACAACTCCTTCTGGAAATATGAATTTTGTAGTCGCTACTGCTTGTATTAAGATGAAAATGACACCCGAAGAAGCTATTAACGCTGCAACTGTAAATGGTGCTTATGCAATGGGACTTGAAAAATCTCACGGAAGTATTACAATTGGAAAAAAAGCCAATATTATTATGACAAAGAAAATCGCTTCTTATTATGAACTTCCTTATTCTTTTGGAACAAATCTTATTGATTCAGTATATATTGATGGACAAAAAATTAGCTAGAATAACAGCTCATTTTTAGACATAAAAAAAGGTTCGCAATATAAATTACGAACCTTTTTTATTTATTCAATTTGTTTTCTTATCTCAAGTCAAAGCTTGTTTTGCTTACTAGAGTTCCTTTGTCAAAAATATTTACAAAGTAAGTTCCTTTCTCAAAGTCAGATCCGCTGATTAATTCACAAACATCTACTGATTTATTTTCGTAGGGAACTGTAGTTACAAAACTGTAGGTTAAACTCATATCGCCAAAAGTTTCAGTCTTCTTCTCTCCCAGTACATTATTTTTAGAATCAATGATCTGGATATAGTAGTTTCTGGCTCCACTTTTAGCAAGCGTATTTGCGGCTAATGAAAAACATACTTTAAGTTTGTCAGCTCTTCTAGCTTTATCAGTTACTATCTGTTTTCCTGAATTTCTTTCTTTAATACCTTGGGTTCTTAGATTCATTACTGAAACTGTAGCACCTTTTTCAACAGCTTTTGCAAGGTTTTCGTTCTGAATAACAAGAGTATCATTAAATGTTTGAGCTCTTCCCAAAGCAACAACAGTACTATCGCGCTCCACTGTAAGATCTGCATTTGCTTGTTTGAGCATTGCAACTTCTTTCATAAGTCCAGCCATCTTTTTTTCTAATGCTCTATACTGATCTCTGTATTTCGCAAGAGATTTTACATCACCTTTAGATTTACCTAGTTCAGCAATAAGTTTAATTACTTTATCACGCTCTGCAATCAATTCATCAGACATAGAAGTGTTTTCGGCAATAGCTTTATCATAATTAGCTTTTAACGCTGTTAAGTCATTCATCACAGCAGATTTTTCGCTGACAAGAACAGATTGTGTACTTTTTGCATCACTGCTCATTTTGTACATATATCCTAAACTACCAACGAGAAGAATTGCCAGTATGACAATGATGGCTTTAAGATTAGAATTGTTTGCTTGGTTTTCCATAATTTTTTTATAAGATTTAAACAAAAATAATAAATATAAATTCATAACGCACTTTATATATTTATATTATTTTTGATAAAAAAGTATTTACTCTGATGGAACATTTAAAAATTTTTACAAGTACAGATTTAGCACAGCTCACTAATTTTCGAAGTGGAGAAGTTAAATTTGGAGAAAAAGTACATATTGTGCCAGCAAATCAGACTGTTGGAGAATTTATGTCCAACAATGAGGCAGAATTTGTTCTCTTTGGAATTCCCGAAGATATAGGTATTCGTGCAAATGGAGGGCGAAAAGGCGCGGCATCTGCTTGGAAAGAGACTGTGAAAAGTATACTAAACATTCAACATAATAAATTCTGCAAAGGATCTAACGCCATAATATTGGGATATTTGAATTTTGAGAAAGAAATGGAAATCGCTGAAAATATTCAGTTAAATGATCCTGAGCAGCGTCAGACGATATTTAATTTAGTTTCAAAAATTGATAAGGAAGTGAGTCATCTTATCTCTCTCATAGTAAAATTGGGTAAAATCCCAATAATTATTGGTGGTGGTCACAACAATGCCTACGGAAATATAAAAGGTTCGGCCTTGGCCAAAGGGCAACAAATAAATGCAATCAACTTTGATGCTCACAGCGATTTTCGTGCTTTAGAAGGCAGACACAGCGGCAATGGCTTTTCGTATGCTTTTGATGAAGGTTTTCTAAAGAAATACTTCGCTTTTGGACTTCATGAAAATTACAATTCAAAAGTAATAATGGAGACATTTCGTAAGAATGAAAAAAATCTAAAATTTAATACGTATGAAGAAATAAAAGTACGAAACTCTAAAAGCTATACGCAAGAGCTTGAAGATGCATTGGCATTTGTTGCGGATGACTATTTTGGTATCGAACTAGATTTAGACTCACTGCCAGGAATTGCCAGCAGCGCAATGACGCCAACAGGTTTTTCTATTGAAGACGCACGTAAATTTGTAGACTTTTTTGGCAGAAATAAAAATGCTATCTACTTCCACATCGCAGAAGGTGCGCCAGATTTGGCAAACGAAAAAACCCAACATCTTGTAGGAAAGCTAATAGCTTATTTGATAACCGACTTTATGAAAAGCAAATCTGATTTGTAAATATCAGCTTGAAGGTCCAGAAAGCCGAAAAAGAAGTTAACAAATAATCGTATATTTGCAGTGCCTTTATGTTTAATGCAAAGGTTTAAATCAATAAGTTTAGATGTTATTCGAAGAAGTATCGCTCTCAAAGAGCATTCAAAAAGCAGTATACGAAGAAGGTTATATAAGTCTTACTCCCATACAAGAGAAATCCATACCAGTAGTCTTAGAAGGGCGTGATATCATAGGATGCGCTCAAACAGGTACCGGAAAAACAGGAGCATTTGCTATTCCTGTTATCCATCAACTACACCGTAAAGTAGGTTCATCAAAAAAACACAAAGTAATTAGAGCACTAGTTGTAGCTCCTACTCGCGAACTTGCAGTTCAGATTGGCGAAAGCTTTGACAAGTACGGCAAATACACAAACTTAGTTCAGCTTACAATTTTTGGTGGAGTCTCTCAAATCCCACAGGTAAATCAATTAGATAAAGGAATCGACATTCTTGTTGCTACGCCTGGACGTTTATTAGATCTTCATAAGCAAGGTTTTATAGATTTGACTCAAGTGGATACGTTAATCCTTGACGAGGCAGATCAGATGTTGGATATGGGTTTTATTAACGATATTAAAAAAATCGTAAAATTAGTGCCTAACGACAGACAGACATTATTATTCTCAGCTACAATGCCAATGTCTATTAGAGAACTCGCTGAGATGTTCCTTAAAGATCCAGTAAAGGTTGAAGTTGCTCCAGTTTCCTCAACAGCAGAAAATGTTGAGCAACGTCTATACTACGTTGATAAAGCAGATAAGCGAAAATTGCTTCATCACTTAATTACACAAGAAAATATAACAGACGTACTGGTTTTTTCTCGTACAAAGCACGGTGCAGATAATATTGTTAAAGCACTAAGAAAACAAGGTGTTGCCGCTGATGCTATTCACGGAGACAAATCTCAGAATGCGAGACAAAGAGTTCTTGACAGCTTCAAAAGTAAAGAAGTTGGAGTACTTGTTGCAACAGACATCGCTGCACGTGGAATTGATATCGATCAACTAGATTATGTAATAAATTTTGACCTTCCAAATATTCCTGAAACATATGTCCACAGAATTGGACGTACGGGTCGTGCTGGAAATGATGGAGTTGCAATCTCCTTTTGCGGTAAAGATGAAGTAACCTATTGGAAAGATATTAAAAAATTAATAAAAGTTGACGTTACAGAAATTAAAGATCATCCTTATCCTTGGTCTCCAAATCCTGATTCTGAAAAATCGCAAGGAAACTCTAACCGAAGTGGTGGAGCTCATAAATCAAGAAAATCAGAAGCATCTAAAAAGAATAAAAAACGTTGGTACTAACCAGCGTTTTTTATTTAACATATCTATCAATGATCTTAAATAGTGTTACAGCTTCAAAAGGTTTCACAATACAATCATCCATTCCACTATTAAGAACTTTATCTATAATCTCATCCCGTCCAAAAGCTGTAAGTGCAATAATAGGAAGATTATGACCTTTATTTCTTATTTCTCTTGACGTTTGATAACCATCCATACCCGGCATATTGATGTCCATTAAAATAGCATCAAATATGTTTTCGTTTATTAAGTCTATTGCTTTGTAACCATTTTCCGCAACCATACAAGTATGATTTTTATCGGTTAAAATCTTACGAGTCACTATTTGATTTATTTTGTTGTCTTCGACAACTAGTATATTTAAAGGTTTACTAACTCGCAAGTCAACATAAATATCATTTATCAATTCTTCACATTTTATTTTATTAGTGTCAAAAGGAATTGTGAATGTGAATGTTGAACCGACGTTCTCCTCACTTTCAATATAGATTTCACTACCAAATAAATTTACTAATTTTCTTACTATCGCAAGTCCGAGACCAGTCCCTTGATAATCTTCATTTTTCCGCTCGATTTGAACAAATTTTTCGAATATTGCTTGATGGTCTTTCTTTGCGATGCCGATACCGTTGTCAATTACTTTAAATCGCAGATAACAAATTGTGCCTTCGGTTTTTTCTACATGTACATTTACTACAACATCATCATCAGTGGTGAACTTTAACGCATTGCTGATTAAATTTATCAAAATCTGACATAATCGAATTTTATCGCCCACAAGCATCTCAGGAATATCATCGGAAATTTCTAGAACGATTCTATTATTATTCAATTTTGATATAAAAATAAGACTGTCTTTAATAGTTGCGAGTTGATCGTGTAGACTGAAACAGTATCTCTCTAATCTGAGTTTGTTTTCTTCAATTTTATTTATTTGCAAAATATCATTAACAAGTGATAATAAATAGTTTGCAGAGAATTTTAAGGATTTTAAGTGAGTGCTATTTTTTAAATCTTTGTACTCATCCATAATCATATCTGTAATTCCAACAACACCATATAAAGGTGTTCTTAATTCATGACTAATTGTAGAAACAAATTGAGTCTTCACTTTTGCAGCCTCAATAGCCATGTCTTTTGCTATCTTCATCTCCCTATTGGCGACTTCTAATTCGAAGTTAAGCTTCTTCTTATCGCGGTAATTTTTATAAACACTATATAATATAATTAAGAGAGCGATTACACCAGCAATAAATAAATAAACTGTAATCCTAGATCTTTTTAATTTATTCGACTGCTCTACCTTCTCCTTATTAATTTGTGTTATAGCTCGCTTATACTCATCAATTTCAAAATTAAGACCTTCAAATAGCGCTCTTTTTACCTTTTTCTCATCGTAAATTCTAGCACGAATTAAACGATGATTATTTAAATTTTCAAAAGCTTCTTTATAGTGTCCGTATTCGTTGAGAAACATTGAATACTCTAAATAGGCATAAGATAAATCAACATCTTGCTTGAGACGACTTGATAATAATATACTTTTTTCAAAAAAGTTTGTAGCGACTTGAACATTTCCTTTATGAGAATTGTACATGCCATTGAGCATATAAACTATAGATACAGCATCAGGATCAAGATATTTTATTTTTTCATTTATATACACAAGGTGTGGATATCCTTCTTCAAATTGATCAATATCAAATTGTGCCCAAGTAAGATTTAAATTTGCAAAAGCAATACGGCTTGTATCATTAAGTTGCTCTCCGTACGAAATGGATTTACTATAAAGTTCTAAAGCTTTGTTATACTCTTTTTTATGAAAGAAATAAATATTAGCAATGTTATTATTAATTCTCGACAGAAGATCGTGATTTTTCGCTTTCTCGGCATAGTGCAAAGCTTTTGCATAGTTAGTGATAGATTTATCATACTCTGACAACTCCTCATAATTAGAGGCTATAATTTTATAAGATATACTTTTTAGCGAATCATCATTGAGGCTTATGGACATTTTGAGTGCCTCCCGAGCATAAAAAAGCGACTCCTTAAAATTTGCATCATTAAGGAATCGCTCTGATTTTTGAGTTAGCTTGACAATTTGTTCCTTTTTATTATCACTTTTCTGCCCCGCAAAAGTTGTGATGCAAAAAAAAGAAAAAAAGAAAAGTATGGCGTTGCTGCAACTAAGCATATATGAAAATTTTCAAATCAAATATACACTATTCACTTTAACATTTATTATCCTCTAATCAATTTTCGGTATTTTAATCTTTTTGGTGTTAAATCGCCACCAAGTCTTTTCTTTTTGTTCTCTTCATATTCTGAGAAGCTACCTTCAAAGAAATAAACTTCAGAGTTTCCTTCGAATGCTAGAATGTGAGTACAAATTCTATCTAAAAACCATCTGTCGTGTGATATAACAACTGCACATCCAGCAAAGCTATCCAGACCTTCTTCTAGAGCTCTTAAAGTATTAATATCCAAGTCATTTGTTGGCTCATCCAGAAGAAGTACATTTCCTTCTTCTTTTAATGTCATAGCTAGGTGTAATCTGTTACGCTCACCACCCGAAAGCGCTGATACTTTCTTGTTTTGATCGCTTCCGCCAAAATTAAATCGACTTAAATAAGCACGTGAATTTACTTGACGACCACCCATCATAATCAATTCTTGACCATCACAGAAATTCTCCCAGATAGTTTTGTTTGGATCAATATTAGAGTGTGCCTGATCTACGTAAGCGATTTTTACCGTCTCTCCAACGTTAAAAGATCCAGAATCCGTTTCTTCTTCTCCCATAATCATTCTGAAGATAGTTGATTTACCAGCACCATTAGGTCCTATAATTCCAACTATTCCAGCCTGAGGAAGGGTGAAATTAAGATTATCATAAAGAAGTTTGTCTCCAAATGCTTTTGAAACATTTGTAGCTTCAATTACATTTGTACCCAGACGAGGACCATTCGGAATATATATTTCCAATTTCTCATCCAGAGCTTTCTGATCTTCGTTTAATAACTTATCATAGTTTTGCAAACGAGCTTTTTGTTTCGTCTGACGACCTTTCGCTCCTTGACGAACCCAATCAAGCTCACGCTCTAAGTTTTTACGACGTTTACTCGCCACTTTTTCTTCAAGTGCCATTCTGCCAGATTTCTGTTCTAGCCAAGAAGAGTAATTTCCTTTCCATGGAATACCTTCTCCTCTATCAAGTTCCAAAATCCATCCTGCAACATTGTCGAGGAAATAACGGTCGTGCGTAACTGCAATTACTGTTCCTGCATACTGCGCCAAATGTTGCTCAAGCCATAAAACACTTTCAGCGTCAAGGTGGTTGGTAGGCTCATCTAATAATAAAACGTCTGGCTGCTGCAACAATAACCTACACAATGCAACACGACGACGCTCACCACCAGATAGATTCTTAATTGGCGTATCACCTTCGGGAGTACGCAAAGCATCCATCGCAATCTCTAGCTTAGTATCAATTTCCCAAGCACCAAGCGCATCAATTTTATCTTGCAGTGCTGCTTGTCTATCCATCAATTTGTCCATCTTGTCGGCATTTTCATACACCTCAGGAAGACCAAACATATCGTTAATCTTATTAAACTCTTCCAGCACTGCCATAGTTTCGGCAACACCTTCACGTACAATTTCGATAACAGTTTTGCTGTCATCCAAAATTGGTTCTTGCTCAAGATATCCTACTGTATAACCCGGCGCAAACACTACATCGCCTTGATAATTTTTATCAACCCCTGCTATAATTTTAAGCAAAGATGATTTTCCTGACCCATTAAGACCTAAAATACCAATCTTAGCACCGTAGAAAAAACTTAAATATATATTTTTTAACACTGGTTTGTCGCTGCTTGAGTAAGTCTTACTCAATTTTGACATCGAAAAAATCACTTTTTTATCGTCTGACATTTCTTTCTTTTATTTATAAATTAAAACTTCTACTTTCTATTTCTCTAGCGAAATATCTATTCACCGCTACTTTTTAATTGCAGTTGGCAAATTTAATCATAATACTTGAGCATTTTCTACTAATCCAGTCTTATAAGATAATTGTAACAGAGCTCTAACATTATACTCGCCCTTTTAACGCATTAAAAACCCATGCATTGGCAAAAAAACCTACTCCAACGGCTGCAAATCCCCAACCTGAAACATCGCGATATCGAAAAATACCAAGACAAATAAGTATGATGCCCATGAGGAGCATAATTAAAGTAGCCCATCCTAAAATGCTGTTCTTATTTCTAGACATTATTTTTGACTTTTTGATCAACGCAAATATCGTAATATTAGTTCAGTGTGAAAAACATATAAATAAACCGTATGTCTACATTTTTTTTAATAATCAAAAAAATATTCTAAATTTACTAAACATTTTCTCTATCTAATCTAAAAATCAAACAGTTATGAAACATATTTTGTATATAATGGCAGTAGTATTCGCTTTCTCATCGTGTTCTAATGATGATAATGATGATCAAAACGGAACACTTATCGGGAAATGGAATTACAATCAGGTCTCAGCAACCATAAACGGTGAACTTGTAGTAGGAAATTATCCCGGCAATGAAGAAGGATGTCCGAAAGATTTCTTAAATTTTAGAGAAAATGGAACTGTAGCAGTAACAGATTACACAAAAGAGAATTCTGCCTGCCAGTCTGAAGTAACAGAAGGAACGTATGCTGCAAGTGGCACCTCTGTTTCAGTCGCGATAGATGGAGCAACTTTTAGCGGCCAAATTACGCAACTTACAAATACCGACATGGTTGTAATGGGAAAGCTTGGCGATTTAGAAAACGTAACTTTTTCATTTAAAAAACAATAGTTTTACATAAAAACCTTAATCAGCATTTCCTTGTATAAGTCAGCCTGAGACATACTAGCTCCAACACCTTTGCTTTTGACGTCTATATCACGAAGACTATTCAGTACTTGGCTGACTTTCTTCATTGAGTAATTTTTTATACCCAAATCATAATCCTTAATAAAATAAGGGTTTATACCCAAAAGAGCAGCCACATTTTTAGGATTTTTATCTTTTGTACCATGATATTTCATCAACTGTATGAAAAACGAAAAAACTTGTGGCAGTGTTTTGGCGACGGGGTTTTCCTTGGAATTCTGGGCAAAATTATTTACAATTTGATATGCCTTAAACTGATTTCGCTCTCCTATTGCATTCCGCAATTCAAAAACATTAAAATCTTTACTAAAGCCGATATTTTCTTCAATATTTGATGGAGTAATCGTGCTGCCTTTCGGCAAAATAATCTCTAGCTTATTCAGTTCATTACTTATTTTTGAAAGATTAGTCCCTAGAAATTCACCAAGAATTGCCGCTGCTTTTGGCTCAATTTTATATTCTCGATCGTGCAGAACTGCTTTAATCCAAGTTAGTACTTGATTATCATACAGCTTTTTAGACTCTAATAAAACACCGTTTGCTTTTAATGATTTATAAATTTTTTTACGCTTATCTAAAGTTCTGTATTTATAACAAATTACTAATAATGTTGTAGGAGTAGGATTCTCTGCATATTGATTAAAAACGTCCATATCGCCTTTGATATCCTGACCTTCCTTGACAATAATTACCTGTTTTTCGGCCATCATTGGGTATCTTCTACTTGCCGAAACTATTTCGTCATAGCGCACGTCTCTTCCATAGAGAATTGTTTGATTAAACCCTTTCTCGTCTTCAGTAAGTATATTATCTTCAATATAATCGCTTAAAACGTCAATGAAATAACTTTCTTCGCCCGATAGAAAATAAATAGGCTTTATAATTCCATTTTTAAGATCAGCAATAATTTTGGTAATTTCGTCCAATTCTTCTTGTATTTAAAGCCGTATAAGCGACTTTTTATTTTAAAAAAAATACCTTTGCAGTATGCAGCAGCTTAATTTTCCTTCTTGTAAATTTCGATTCAAAAATAGCGAAAATAAAATCGCAATTTTTGATGAAATCAGAAAAAAATTTATATTCCTTACTCCTGAAGAATGGGTTAGACAGCACGTGGTTCATTTCTTACTGTATTCCAAAAATTATCCAAAATCATTAATAAATGTAGAAAAACAGCTTCGTATCAATGATTTAATAAAACGATATGATATTGTTGTTTACCATCCCGATGGATCTATTAATATTCTTGTAGAATGCAAAGCACCATCTGTAAAAATCACTCAAGAAACCTTTGATCAAATTGCTCGATACAATCATACTTTGAATGCCGGTTTTCTGATGGTTACAAATGGGTTGAATCATTATTTTTGTCAAATGGATTTTGAATTAGAAAAATATACATTTCTAGAGGATATTCCTAACTATCAAATTCAAGCATGAAAAAAATCGCAGTTGTAATTCTAAACTGGAATGGTAAAGATTTACTGGAAAAATTTCTTCCTTCGGTAATGCAATTCTCAGACTTGGCAACTATTTATGTAATAGACAATGCCTCTACTGATGAATCTCAAGATTTTTTAAAAGCTAATTATCCTGAGATCAGAATTCTTCAGAATGATGATAATTACGGCTTTGCAAAAGGATATAATCTAAGATTAAAAAATGTTCAGGAAGAATATTTCGCTTTGGTCAACTCTGATATAGAAGTGACAGAAGGCTGGCTTGAGCCGATATTAGAACTATTTGAACGTTCAAAATCTACTTGTATAATTCAACCGAAAATCCTCGATTATAAACGAAAGACCCATTTTGAATATGCCGGAGGCGCCGGCGGTTTTCTGGACAAATATGGATATCCATTTTGCAGAGGTAGAATTTTTGAAAGTATCGAGCAGGATCACGGTCAATACGATGATGAATCTGAAATATTTTGGGCATCCGGAGCTTGCTTTTTCATTCGAAATAAAACTTTTAGAATGCTAAAAGGTTTTGACCAAGATTTCTTCGCTCATCAGGAAGAAATAGATTTATGTTGGCGTGCTTTCAATGCTAACTGCAAAGTTATGTACACCTACAAATCTGTCGTATACCACGTAGGCGGCGCTACATTAGACACATCAAATCCTCATAAAACTTTTCTGAATTTCCGCAATTCGCTTGCGATGATGGTAAAAAATCTACCTTCAAAAAAGTTGTTCTCAGTAATTTTTACTAGGCTTTTGTTGGATTCGCTTGCATTTTTTAAATTTATATCTAGCGGAAAAATTTCTCACGGATTTTCAATTCTTAAAGCACATTACTATTTCTACTTTCACATTCATAAAAATTATAAGAAGCGAATCGGCAGCTATAAAGTCAATTATTATAAAGTAAAAAGCATCGTCTATAAACATTTTGTCCAGAAAATAAAAGTTTATCAAGATTTACTTTAACAATAGTTTATGCACAGGAGATTTTCTTTCACGATAAGAAATGTTAAATTTGTTTTTGTAAATAAAAAAACTAACCTATGAAAAAAGTCCTTGTAACATTATCCTTGGTAGCATTTCTTGCTACATCTTGTGGTACGAAGAAGAAGATTACCGAGCTAGAAGGTAAGAATAAAGAGATTCAAGATCTTCTTAATACCGCAACTGTAAAGTTGAATACGTGCCTAAGTGAAAAAGAAACCCTAACAGGCCAAATCGATTTCTTGAAAAGAAATAATAGCGATTTGATTAACAATATGGGTAGTATGACAACGCTTTCTACAAAAGGTGCTGAGAATATCGAAAAAGCACTAGAGAGTATGAAAGAGAAAGACTTGAAAATCACTAGAATGCAAGATGCACTTACTAAGAAAGATAGTGTAACTCTAGCTTTAGTTTCAAGCCTAAAAAGTTCAGTAGGAATTAACGATCCAGACATTCAGATAAATGTTGAAAAAGGAGTTGTATTTATTTCTATTTCTGACAAATTACTATTTAAAAGTGGAAGTTCTGTTGTAACAGATAGAGCAAAAGAAATTTTAGGTAAAGTAGCGAAAGTTGTAAAAGACAAACCAACATTTGAGTGTATGGTAGAAGGACACACAGATAATGTGCCTTTCATCAGCAACGGTGTTCTACTTGACAACTGGGATTTGAGTGTTAAGCGTGCTACATCTATCGTGAGAGTTCTAACAAAAGAACATAACGTAGATCCAAAACAATTAATCGCTGCAGGTCGTGGAGAATTTATTCCATTAGTTGAAAACAACAGTGCAGAGAATAGAGCAATCAACAGAAGAACAAGAATTGTTGTTATGCCTAAGATCGACGAATTTTATAATATGATTGAAAAAGAAATGAAAAAATTAAGCAAATAATATTCTTAATTTATTATATCAAAATGCAGCAATTCTATAATTGCTGCATTTTTTTTTATACCTACCTTTAAAGTTCGACGTATATTTTGACGAAATTATTCTAATAAAATCACCATAATGGAGAATTCAAAAGACAAAATCTTATACACCATCGGTCATTCTACCCGAGACATTGAAGAGTTTTTATTAATGCTCAACAACTTTGGGATAGAATGTCTAGTTGATGTTAGAAGGTTTCCATCTTCAAAAAAATTTCCTGCTTATAATCAAGACAGCTTATGCCAAACTTTGAAAGAAGAAGGTATTGAGTACGTTCATAGTGAAGCTTTGGGAGGTAGAAGAAAAGCACTGAAGGAGTCGCCCAATTCTGTGTGGCATCATCCATCTTTTAGAGGATACGCCGATTATATGGAAACTACAGATTTTGCCGAAGCTGTAAGTGAATTAGAAGTAATTGCTACTGCAAAAGCAACAGCGATTATGTGTTCAGAAGCAGTTTTTTGGCGCTGCCATCGATCGATGATTTCAGATTATCTTAAGTCTGAATCATACCAAGTCCTGCATATAATGAGCCCGACTAAACTTACAGAACATCCTTATACGGCCCCCGCTCATATCGAAGATGGAAAACTAACGTACCACGAAGAAGCTGCAGAAGATTAGACAGCTTGCAACGCAGCTATAAGAGCATCGATGTCTTCCTTAGTATTTTCGTACGAAAATGAGATTCTGATACTTGGTTTCTTTAACTCTTCAACATCCAAAATCTCAGCTAAAACATGCGAAGATCTTGTACTTCCTGACTGACAAGCACTTCCCCTAGAAACAGCAATTCCTTTCATATCAAGAGAAAATAATAGCATTGAAGCTTTCTCTGCCGAAAAGGGCAAACGAACATTCAGAATAGTATGAAACGTCTGGAAATCATTTAGATTTACAGAATTATACTCCCCATTAATTTGCGTTCCTGGAAATTTCTCCATTAATTTTTCGGCTGCATATTTTTTCAATCCAGAAATATATTTTACTTCTTCATCCAAATTTTCAAAACTCAATTCTAAAGCTTTTGCCATTCCTACAATATTATGAACAGATTCTGTACCAGCGCGCAGTCCTTTTTCTTGCGCTCCTCCAAAAATCATTGGATTTATCGCAGTCCCTTTTCGTACAAACAAAAAACCAACTCCCTTTGGCCCGTGGAATTTATGCGCACTAGCAGCAAAAAAATCAATATTGATCTCAGCGAAATTCAAATTCATTTTTCCGATAGATTGAACAGTATCCGAATGGAAATAGGCATTGTACTGCTTGCATATTTTCCCAACAAGTTCAATATCAATCATAGAACCGGTCTCATTGTTAACATGAATCAAGCTGACCAAGGTTTTCTTAGCGTCTGAAAGTAATTCAGAAAGATGTGAAATATCAATCGATCCATCTTTTTTGAGTTTTACATATTCTACTTCAACTCCAAATTCCTTTTGAAGATGATCCAAAGTATGTAATACAGCGTGATGCTCTGTTCGAGCACTGATAATGCGCTCAACTTTTAAGGTTTTTACAGCTTCGGTAAGTGCCCAATTATCTGCTTCTGTCCCACCCGAGCAAAAAATAATTTCTTGCGAACTCACATGAAGGTTTTTTGCAATTGACTTTCGAGCCATTTCCAAAGCACTTTTCGCATGCCGGCCTAAACTGTAAACAGATGAAGGATTACCATAATTGTTGAGAAGAGATTTTGACATTTCCTCTACTACTTCGGGTCTTACTGCAGTAGTTGCAGCATTATCAAGATATACTGTATTCATGCCCCAAAGGTACGAATCTTAGATAATATCTCGCACATTCACATTCTTTAGCATGTTGCGAAAAAAAATCCTATTTTTGTTTTAAATAATAAATTTCCATGAAAAAGTTCTTAATTCTAGCAATCATTACAATACTTGCCGCAAGTTGTGACGATGGAATAATAAAAGTTGAAAATCTTAATTTTGCAGATGCAACGACAGAGACTTGCGGGAATCTTGTCTATAAATTAAATGATAATGAGGCGCTTCTTATTTCGTTGCCTGAAACAGTTTATAACAACGCTTTCAAAAATGCTCCTACCGCAGCTGGACTACCTACAACTATCGAAATTAATGCTACTAACCGGGTTTTATATAGATTTTATAATGGAACCGTCTCAACTCAAACAATTTGCAGTGTTATTCCGCCATTAACGCCTCAGCCGCAAGAAGAATGGATTGGAATTTCGGGAAAAATTCAGATAACCACCACGGCAGTTCTTCAGCCAAACCCTGACTTTGTGGGTGGACAAAAAATTACAGCCTACAAACATCAGATTACCTTCAAAAATATAACTTTTGAAAAAGAAGGTGGAAATCAGTTTTACGACTCATTCGTTTTTGGAGTATTCCAGAAATCTGCAGAAGCAGTTTCATTTGTATTTGACGAAAGTCTCGAGAAATGCAGCAACAGCAATTTGATTTTTAATATTGCAGGCTCATCTGCATTTACCTTAAAAATTGATCAAAATTTAATATTAAGTCAAAGCACTGTAATAGATCAACCACGCATCGGTTACTTAGGAACTTCAAATGTGCTAGAATATAAAAAATTTGCATCTGTGGTAACTGCAGATTATTTTTGCGGAGCTACTTTCCCAAATACGCCAGCAGTGATTGAAAGCTACACTGGAAATCCAGGTGTCGAAAATATCAGCGGAATTATAGAGGTAACGACTACCACCAATGGAACAGGGTTTCTTCACGAAATTCACCTCAAGAAAGTTACTCTAAAAAGTATGTCGGGAGTATCTTTTCTTCTAGCTGATGATTATAATTATGGTCAACTTATAACAAATTAGAAATTAAATTATAAAGTAAAAAAGCGCAATAGTAACTAAACTATTGCGCTTTTTTACTTTATAATTTCTAACCTTTTACTTCTACTCTCTATTTGGGCGAGACCTTCGCCAGAACGTTTTCGGTAAATTTGAAATTTTTGTGTGGCTCAGGTCGGGCTATTCGTTCCAATCTTTATTGTAGCTTTTGCTCCGCAAAGCCACAACAAAGGATTTCCACTGCTATCCCTCTCGCAAAATCTCGTAATCAACAATTATACAAATATCACAGCAAATAAGGAGTTCAACAACACTTTCAAAATAAAAATATTACTTTGACTGCTTAATAATTACTTCCGTCGCACCAACACCATATTTCTGATAATTTGCATCTTTGAAGTCAATATTGTCATATCTGCCAAGCAAAAAATCTAGTTCAGATTTCAAAATACCTTCACCAACTCCGTGGATAAAAATAATCTTAGGAATTCTATTGCGAATAGCAAATTCAACATGTCGTTTTGCAGTATCTGACTGCATTGTTAGAATTTCGTAATTTGAAAGACCTCTCCAATTCTTCACCAGTTTCTCAATATGCAAATCAAATTCTGGCGGTGGAATCTCACCTTTTGTCTTCTTCTCTTTTACAAAACTTCTAGCCTTTGGAATTTCTTTCTGCTGCAAAATAGAATCAGTATTGAACCTTCCCATTTCTTTTTGAAAATCGCTATTGTCAACCAATTTTATTAGTTCGCTTTCGCTAAAAGTCATCACAAAACCATCATCTGTTGCAACAGTGATTCCGTTGCTATTGAAGCCAGTAACCACGCCATTCATGTCTTCATCTAAGGCCGAAACTTTATCGCCAATATTAAAGTTCTTCATCGTCTTCACTTTGATTTTTACTAGGAGTATTTGAACTTAATCGCATCATTCCAAACATAAATACTACAAAAGCAATTATCATAATATATGGACTCGAATCTTCCTTAGACTGCTCATAAAAAGCAATCAGAATAGCCGCAATCATCAATATTGTCATTATAATCTTCATAGGTCTGAATTTGATGTGCCAAAAATAACAAACTTTATCGTGGCTTCTTCTACTCTCACACATTAAAAAACAATTATTTCAATAATTTATAAAACAATAAACTTTCTAAATTTCGAACATAATCGATGCTTTTTTGTAATCTTGCATATATGAAAATAGAAGCAGAAGATTTAATGTTACCCTGTATGAACAAACAACTTTTTGGTATTGATTGCCCTGGTTGTGGAACTCAGCGAGCAGCATCACTTTTAATTAATGGTGATTTTATTGGAGCTTTTGCAATGTTTCCTGCCATTTACTCCACAATTCTGCTGTTCATACTATTAGGACTGCATATTTTTGACAAACGACACAGCTATCAAAAAATAATTATAGTAGTAGCAATAATAAATGCAGTAATTATGATATTTTCCTATATTTACAAAATGACTAACCTCTAACAAATAATAAAATCTACTATGGAAAAAAGAAATTTACCTAATGCTACAGCAGTATTAGTTTTGGGAATATTATCAATATTGAGCTGTTGCTGCTACGGAATTATTGGGCTTGTATTTGGAGCTGTAGCTTTGTTCTTGGCACAAAAGGATTTGAAACTTTACAAAGAAAATCCTGAACTTTATCTAAACTTCTCAAACTTAAATATTGGTAGAATTTTGGCGATTATTGGCGTAGTATTAAGCGCAGTGACACTGTTTTTCTTTATCTATATGTACGGAGTTGTTGGAGAAGAAGGAATGCAGGAAATGATAGAAAATTTACAATTAAAAGCAGAACAACAGCAACAAAATAATTAAAACAAAAAAGGGATTTCAAATTGAAATCCCTTTTTTTT
>JBBSRP010000019.1:0-22137 GCA_038242935.1 Flavobacteriales bacterium | reverse complement strand
TTTCATTTGGGACTTTGGAGCGGAAGACGAGGCTCGAACTCGCGACAACCAGCTTGGAAGGCTGGAGCTCTACCAACTGAGCTACTTCCGCGTATTGGTGGTGCAAATATACACAAGAAGTTCTGTTGTTTGCAAACTTTTGAAGAAAAATTTTAAATATTATTTATAGTTTAAGCTGCATTTCATCCTATCTATTTATCTTTGAAATAATTACAACTGAAAAAGAATTAAATAACTTTCCAAAACCTCATGACGACTATTAGACAAATCAATGCCGAATCGACTTTTGTCGTACGACAGCCAGTATTGAGAGCTGGCAAACCTATCGAAACCTGCAAATTTGATGGAGATGATCTTGACACTACGGTACATTTTGGATATTATATAGACGAAAACCTTGTTGGTATAGCTTCGGTATTTAGAAAAAGTTCTAATTTATTTTCAGAAGTCAATCAATATCAGCTTCGAGGAATGGCAGTTTTAGCATCGCATCAAAAGATGGGAATCGGTGCGCACCTATTTAATCGATGTAAAGAATATTCAAAAAGTCAAGAAAATGCTATTCTGTGGTTTAACGCTCGCACATCTGCAATAGCTTTTTACAAAAATTTAAATTGCAAAATTGTAAGTGAACCTTTTACAATCGAAGAAGTTGGTGAACACTATATAATGCTAGCAGATTAAAACTATGTAAGAAATTGCACTAAAACCATATCAGATGCAGATGTAATAGCAGTAATTTTACAGCATACTTATTTTCAATATGTCAGCAAGATTTTATTCTATATACTTCTTTATCGGTTTGTTTCTATTGACTACTTCTTGCAAAAAGAAGGAAAGCGCAGATCTTGATGCAAAAGCACCAATTGAATATACTGCTATAGCACCCGCAAATTTTGTTGCACTTGCCGTAGATTCGACTTCTTTGGAAGGAGAAAGTGCGAATTTACTTTTCAATTTGTACCAGAAAAATAATTTTACTACGATTTGGAATAACACTAAGCAGCGTCAAAATATTCTAAACTTAATCGCATCTTCTAGCGCAGAGGGTCTAAATCCGGAAGATTACAACTTGAAAAAACTTTCAGAAAAGGAAGGGAAAGTTGCTTCTGCATCTAAAAAAGAGCGCATTGAGTATGATATCGAGCTTAGTGCTGCTGCCCAAAAATTCCTCTCTCATTTGTCTAACGGTAAATTGAATCCCAAAAAATTATATTCGGATTGGGAGATAAAGCGCAACAAATATGACATCAATTCGCACCTATACAACGCCATAAAAGGTGACTCCGTAATTGAAGCAGTTGCAAGTGCAACACCCCAGCACCAAGTATACAGAAGTCTTCAAAATTCTTTAAAGATTTTGGACACTTTTCCCGATGAGAAGTTCGCAAATATAAAATCCGACCAAAAGATTCAACTGAATGACAGCGTGAAAGATATGATTACGGTTAAGAAAAAATTAATTTATTGGAAAGATTTGCAAGCTTCGGCCAAACTTAATACGGCTTACGATACCCTAACGTACAGAGCGGTTAAAAGATTTCAGACAAGACATGGACTTAGCGCTGATGGTGTAATTGGCCGCGGGACTATTGCTGCTCTGAATCAAACCAAAGATGATCGACGCAATCAGATTATTGCGAATATGGAAAGATGGAAGTGGTATCGTAGATCATTTGGAGATTACTACATTATACTAAATATCGCAGATTACAAAATGCGCCTAGTGAAGAATAATGACACTATCGAAACCAAACGTATTGCAGTAGGTACAATAAAAAGAAAAACTCCGATTTTGACATCGAAGTTGAGTGATATTGTGATAAATCCTACTTGGACCGTTCCTCCTACTATCTTGAAAGAAGATTTGGTACCATCTGCCCGCAATAATAGAGAGTATTTTGCCAGAACTAATATTTCGATATTTGACTGGTCAAATAATCCGATAAGTCCGTACGATTGGGATCCTGACAATTATAAAAATTATAGGTATGTTCAGGGGCCTGGAGATAATAATTCTTTGGGGAATGTGAAATTCAATTTTCCGAATTCACATATGGTGTATTTGCATGATACGAATCACAAAAATATTTTTTCTAGAAATAATCGTTCTCTAAGTTCGGGTTGTGTTCGAGTGGAAAATCCGTTACCATTGGCTGAAATGCTATTGGATAACAGCCGATGGTCTATGGATTCTATTCGATCTACAATTTCTAGACTTGAAACTACAAGTGTGAAAATGAAAGATCCAGTGTATATTTATCAGTATTATTGGACTGCGTGGAGTGAAAATGGTCAACTAATATTTAGAGATGACATTTACAATCTTGACAAAGAATTGAGCAAAAAACTACGAAACTAAGGCAGCTAAAGGTTTAGCTTTTGAAGGATGATAGATATAAAGACAAGATTTATCTTTAATTATATTGATAATTTCTTCAGTCATTCCTTGTGGAAGTGCTGGACATCCTAGGCTTCTTCCTAATCTCTGATTGTTTTTGATAAAACTTTCAGAAACGTAATCAGCACCATGAATAACCACTGCTCTCTGTCTAGCATTGTCGTTAACGTTTTTCTCAAGACCATCAAGTCTTAAAGATTTTCCGTGTTTTCCAACATAGATTTCGCCCGTTGCAAAAAATCCTAATGAACTTTTGAAAGATTCATTTACATTAGAAAAGCTAGTTGCGAATTCATTTCCAGAATTTCTTCCATGTGCTACAAGTGAATTGTAAAGCACTTTTTTTGTTACCATATCAATAACCCATAAACGTTTTTTGTTTGATGAGACACTGAAGTCAATAATGGTAATAATATCTTTTTTGATTAGACCTTTTTCTTTCAAAAGATAAAATCCTTTGAGTGCGTTTTTAAAGCTTTCGGCCTGAGGAATTGTTGTATTTAAAGATTCTAAATCTTTGTAGATGTTTTCGGCTTTGCTTTCGAAGCTAATTTCTGCCGTTTTTGTGTTTGAAGCGTAAAGTGTAGGTTTTTCTATTACGGTTTCTGATTTATTTTCTGAAGTTTCTTTAATTGCATTTGTACTTGTTGATACTGTAAGAAATGCAAAAGCTATAAGCGGTAGGATCTTGTATGTCATTGATTATCTTTAGGTTAATATGCGACTCGGGTTGCCAAATATAAAAACTTTTTCTTGTTGCACAACGAAATATTGTAAAAAATAACTGCTAAAATGCTAAATTCCTCGTTTAAAGGAGATAAAATCGAAATATTCTTACAAAAAATCAGTGCAGAAATGGAAAAGTTATAATAGCTGAACGTAAATGTATAAGCAATAGTATAGTATTAGAACGATATTATATAAAGTTTTAAATTTGCTAATATTGAAAAATACTTTAAATGATGCAAAATGAATATCGTATGATCAATCTTACTTTGTGCTGCGATATTCTCATGAACTACATTAAAATAATTATTAATGTGTAAGAATATCAGTAAGGTAAGATATTATATGTAATGCAACAACTGTACCACTATTGATAATATCTGATATAATTCTCTTATTAATAAAAAATTAAATGCTTAGTTCCTAAACAGTTACAAAAATAAGTGTAAACATACTTTTGCCTCGAATGCTAATAATTACCGCTGATAATCAAACAAAAAATTGACAGCGAAATAGTATCTTTGTAGCTATAGCTGCTAATTTTCTTCATAAATTAAAAAATAAAAAGATGCACAAAAAGGTACTTCTAATGATTCTAGATGGTTGGGGGAAATCGCCAGATCCTAGAGTTTCCGCAATAGATAACGCACATACTCCTTATATAGATAGTTTATATACCAAATACCCGCACGCACAACTTCGAACAGATGGACTGAATGTGGGCTTGCCCGAAGGTCAGATGGGAAATAGCGAGGTTGGACACATGAATCTTGGTGCTGGCCGAATTGTTTTTCAGGAATTGCAGCGCATTAATAACGCGTGCAGTTCGGGCGAGATCAAGACAGAAAAAGTCCTTTTGGAGGCTTTCGCTTACGCTAAAAAAAATCAGAAGAAAGTTCACTTGATGGGGCTGTTGTCTGATGGTGGCGTTCACTCTCATATAAATCACCTCCGAGCTCTTGTCGATGCTACTCAAGATTACGGTTTAAAAGAAGTGTATATTCACGCCTTTACCGATGGCCGTGATGTCGATCCAAAATCGGGAGAGTTCTTTCTTTCAGCGCTTCAAAATTTTACAAAAAACACTACTGCAAAGTTAGCATCTGTAATAGGAAGATATTATGCAATGGATAGAGATAAACGTTGGGAACGTATAAAACTTGCTTACGACCTTCTGGTTAACGGACGCGGAACACCATCTCAAGATGCTATAAAAAGCGTTCAAGAAAGTTATGACAATGACATTACTGATGAGTTTATTATGCCAATTGTAATGGTTGATGACAATCAACAACCAATAGCAACAATTGACAATGATGATGTTGTAATTTTCTTTAACTTCCGAACTGATAGAGGAAGACAGCTTGTTGCAGCGCTAACCCAAGATGGTTTCACTGAATGCGAGATGCACAAACTGCCGTTGTATTTTGTTACAATGACAAGTTATGACGAGTCTTTCAAAAATATGCACATTATTTATCACAAAGACAATTTGCAAAAAACCTTGGGCGAGGTATTGGCAGATGCTGGGAAAACTCAATTACGAATTGCGGAAACCGAAAAATATCCACACGTTACTTTCTTCTTTTCAGGAGGACGTGAAGAAAAATTTCCCGGTGAAAGCAGAATTATGTGCCCTTCACCAAAAGTGCCAACCTATGATTTACAACCAGAAATGAGCGCATTCGATCTTTGCGATCAGCTAGTTCCAGTTTTAGAAAAAGGGGAAGTTGACTTTGTATGTCTTAATTTTGCCAATGGCGATATGGTTGGACATACAGGAGTTATGAAAGCAGCGATTGCGGCTTGCGAAGCGGTTGACAAAGCTGTCGAAAGAGTTTTGACCGCAGCAAATCAAAGCAATTACACAACAATCTTAATCGCAGATCATGGAAATTGCGAAACGATGATCAATCCTGACGGGACGCCAAATACAGCACACACTACAAATCCAGTTCCAATCATCCTAATCGACAAGGAATTAAAAACTATCCACAACGGTGTTTTGGCGGACATCGCACCAACAATCTTGGAACTGATGGGCGTAGAAAAACCTGAAGTGATGACACAATATTCATTATTGTAATTGCAGTTTTTTGTAAATTATAAATTCAAAATATAAAAGAAGTATGGAAAATGATCAGCACGAAAAAGACCTAACAAATATGTTTGTAGGCGTTATTTCTGAAGCTATATTAGAAAAAGAATATCCTTGGTACACAACTGAATACAATTCTTATAATGTTGACTCGGTTTTAGTACATGAAATTAAAACTCATATTCCTGAGGTTTCAATTTCAATTTATATGGCGACTTGGTGTGGAGATTGCCACACACAAATTCCGAGATTTTACAAAATTATAAACCAAGCACATATCGACGAATCTAGAATCGTTAATGCTTCTATGGACGAAAATAAACGAACTCCAGATAATTATGAAGAGGGTATGAATATCACGGAAGTTCCAACATTTATCTTTTTCAAACACGGAGAAGAGTTGGGTCGTATTATCGAAAAACCTAAGGTTTCGTTAGAACACGACATACTAAGTATTCTCAAACGAGAGGTTTAACGTTATTTTAGATGCCAATCATTCTTACAAAGAGCATATTTTTGTACTTTTGCACCTTCAAAATATTTTATTATGATTATCCCAAAAACACGAGAAGAAATTGAAATAATGCGCGAAAGTGCCATGATAGTTTCAAAAACTCTCGGAATGATAGCTTCAGAAATTAAACCTGGAGTCACAACCTTACACATTGACAAACTAGCAGAAGAATTTATTAGAGATCACGGTGCTGAGCCAGGCTTTCTAGGAATGTACGGATTTCCAAATTCATTATGCATGTCGCCAAACGCACAAGTAGTTCACGGAATTCCAAATGACACTCCGCTACAAGAAGGAGATATTATCTCTGTAGATTGTGGTGCTTTCAAAAATGGTTTTTACGGAGATCACGCCTACTCTTTCAAAATCGGCGAAGTTTCTCCAGAAATCGAGAAACTTCTTCAAGTCACCAAAGAATCACTTTACATAGGAATTCGCGAATTTAAAGCTGGAAACCGTGTCGAAGATGTTGGTAATGCAATTCAGAAATATACAGAAAGTCATGGTTACGGAGTAGTTCGCGAGCTTGTAGGTCACGGTTTAGGTCGCAAAATGCATGAAGATCCAGAAATGCCAAACTATGGTAAAAAAGGAAGAGGAAAACTTTTTGTTGAAGGAATGGTCGTTGCCATCGAGCCGATGATTAATTTGGGAACAAAGAATATCAAACAACTTAAAGACGGCTGGACAATCTTGACGGCAGATGGAAAACCATCAGCACACTTTGAGCACGATGTTGCTCTTATCGATGGGAAACCTGAGTTGCTTTCGACTTTTGCTTATATTTACCAAGCATTGGGAATCGAATCAAACGAAGAAGACGAGTTCAGAAAAACTCCATTAGTGCTATAATACTGCTTTTCTTATAACTGTTTTTCACTCGTAAGAGTAGTATGAAAAAAATCTTTAGTTACGTTCTAAATTTAATTCCGAGACCTTTACTTATTAGGTTGAGTTACGTAATACGTCCAGTGTTGGCAACAATGCTCAAGGGCGATAAATTTACAGATCCTATAGACGGTAAGAGTTTCAAGAAATTCTTACCGTACGGATATGGCAAACAGCGCGACAATGTTTTGGCACCAGGAACACTTTCTCTCGAGCGTCATAGATTGCTGTGGTTGTACCTTCAAAACGAAACTGATTTTTTTATCGCACCCAAAAAAGTCCTTCACTTTGCGCCAGAGCAAGCATTCTACAAAAGATTCAGAAATCAGAAGAATCTTGATTATACGACTACCGATTTACTTTCGCCATTAGCGGATGTCAAAGCTGATATTTGCAATTTGCCTTTTCAAGATAATTCGTATGATGTGATTTTGTGCAATCACGTTTTAGAACATATTCCTGACGATAGGAAAGCGATGCAGGAATTGTATCGAGTTTTAAAACCAGGCGGAATGGCTATTTTACAAGTTCCACAAGAATTGCAAAGAGCAACAACATTTACCGACGATACGATTACAAATCAAAAAGAACGCGCAGCTATTTTTGGACAATATGATCACGTACGCATCTACGGACGCGATTATTTTAACACTCTCAGATCCGAAGGTTTTAAAGTAGAAGAAGTAAATTATACCTCTAAACTTTCTCCCGAAGACGTAGAAAGATATGCGCTTGCCAAAGGCGAAATAATGCCAGTTTGCACAAAGTAGACTTCTTCTCCCCTCTATCCACTTTGGCACTGCAATTGTACTTGAGAATTTGTTATATTTACAATCTTCAAATAATCAAGTATGTACAAGTATATAGTTTCTGCTCTACTCTTCGCGTCATTTATTACAAATTCGGTAGCTCAGAAAGTCGTAGAAACACCACCTCCTTTCAATATTAAGACAGTTGCTTTTTATCAGAATGGCCAAGTTTCCATTCCAATTGTTGGACTTAGAGATTCTTTTCAGATAGAATTTGACGACCTTTTTGGAAATGAAGCAGATTATTATTACGAAATTCAGCACTGCGATTACAACTGGAATCCATCAGGATTATCAAAAATTGATTATATTCAAGGTTTTGACAATCAACGAATTCAGAATTACACAAATTCCTTTAATACTCTTCAATTATTTTCACATTATAGACTTTCTTTTCCAAATAAACTTACACAGTTTTTAATTAGTGGAAACTACCTCATCAAAATCCTAAATGAAGATAAAGAAGTGGTTTTTTCGCGTAAGCTTATACTTTTTGAAGATATTGTAAATGTTCCAGTACAGGTAAGAAGAGCTCGAAACATCAGCATTATCAAAGAAAAACAGAATTTAGAATTTTCTGTTTTATCACCAAACCTACAGTTTCAAAATCCTACTCAAAACGTCAAAGTGCTTTTATTAAAGAATGGCGAATTTAAAAACAGCATTTCAAACGTAAAACCGATGTACACAATTGGCAATGATTTGATTTATAAATATGACACCGAAACGCAATTTTGGGGTGGAAATGAGTTTTTATATTTCGAAAATAAAGACATCCGCTCAGCAAACAATTATGTAGGTCGCGTGGATTCCAAGGAAATTTACAATGCTCACTTATATATTCACGAGGCTAGAGCCAATAAGCCGTACACACTTGCGCCAGATATTAACGGAAGTTTTTTAGTTCAAAATATTGGAGCAGAGAATTTTACCGTAGAGTCAGATTATGCTTGGGTGTTTTTCACTTTATCTGCGCCAGCAAATTATGCTAAGAAAAATATTTACGTCAACGGAATGTTCAATAATTATGCGTTGGGCGAAGAAAATAAAATGGACTACAATGCAAAATCAGGAATGTATGAAAAAGCAATGATGATCAAGCAAGGTTTTACTAATTATCAGTATCAGATTGCGGACAAAAATGGCGTTATAGACCAGAAAAATGCTATTGATGGCAACTTCTATGAAACCGAAAATAGTTATATTGTCTTAGTTTACTACAGAGAAAGCAATGATCGTTACGATAGAGTCATCGGTCGTGGAGCTGCAAGTTCCTTGGATATAACCAATTAAGGCTGGAGAATTGTGAGGAATTTTTTGTAATTTTGAGAATCATTCGTCATCTTAGCAATTATGGTTACACAAATCACACGAGGTATAAAAATTACGGTACTTACCAGCTTTGAAGGTACTTTTTTGAAAAATTACCGTATTCATTTCGCATTCAGCTATCAGATAACTATCGAGAATCATAGTAAAGATTCAGTGCAGCTTATTTCTAGACATTGGGATATTTTTGACGCGCTAAATGACCCCGAAGAAGTTGATGGCGAAGGAGTTGTTGGTCTAAAACCTGTTTTAAAACCTGGCGAATCGCACTCTTATAGCTCAGGATGTTTCTTAGAATCTCCGTTTGGCTCGATGAAAGGATATTTCAATATGGTCAATTTCACTAGCACCAGAAAATTTAAAGTTGTCGTTCCCTCATTCAAATTAAGCGCTCCTTACGCATTGAATTAATCTAGTTTTCCAATCTCATTTTTAAAAGGCTTTCGCCAAAAGACTTCAACTTGATTCATATCTTAGTTAAGTTGAGGCAGATTATCTTTATATTCACCTATAGAGAGAATGCGATTTTGTCTTCGGTTGAAGATATAGTGGTGTGCAAAAAATTTACCCTTAAAACATTAAAAAAACACCATTCAGCACATCACTAGAAAGCGTGAAATTCCTTCTTTAAAAGCCGCGTCACAGACGCTATGATTAGTTTTCTATTGTAGGTAGGTACTCGCCGCAGGCAAGCACCAGATATCGGGGCAGCCATTTACTAGTCTCTGATTTTCAAATGGAAATTAGTTTTCTCATTCGAAGTCCACGCGTCATCTGGTGCTCGTTTACAACGAATACCTACTTTCTTAAAAGACGGAAATGAAGCGTCTTTGACGCGGATTATTTAACGATATTATTTAGATAGATTTAAGCTGCGTCACAGACGCTGTAATTAGTTTTCAATTTTAGGTGGGTACTCGCCGCAGGCAAGCAACAGTTCGCTTTCGGCAAAACCAGAATTGATATAAACTCACAACAATCTATATTTTTTTTGCATGCAGTTTATACCTCTTTCTGGTGCTCATTTGCAACGAGAACCCACTTTCTTAAAAGACGTAAATAAAGCGTCTATTACGCTTCTTATTAATACAAATTTTACTGCAACTTTAAAACTTGCCCACTCGGATGCGATTGCTTCATGCCTCGCAACCGCCGTGCCCACTCTTAGGTGCATTATTTAAAGATAATATTAAGACAAAAGATTTTTAGTATAGCAATTAATATATCTAAATTTCTCAATTGTTTAAATTTTAACGTTAAGTTTATTCCAAAAAAAAATCGCCCATCAGGGCGATTTGATTTATTCTAGAATATTCTATTTAATTTATTGTTTTCTTAGTGATTGTAATTCCATCAATAGAAGTAATCTTCACAATCAAAACTTGATTTGTTTCTCCAACATTTATCGAAACTTCATTAGAGTTGATACTTTTGGCAACAGCCAATAATCTTCCTCTGATATCATAAACTTCAACATTATCAAGAGTAGTCATTCCTGAATTGATTACCACATTGTTTTCCTTTTTGTAAAGTACAACATTATTCGAAACGAATATATGATTATCAACTGACAACGCATTGAAATATACAATCTCAAAACGAGCATTAAAACTTCCAGCTTCGGTTGCAAATGTGTATGCTGAGTTTTTCAAGTCGTGAGTAATACCGCTTAAATTGTCACGCAAGAAGATATCTTGATTTCCTTCAAACAAACCATCAACGTGATCTAGTGCGATCGTATAGTTTCCGGCAGTTAGCGTTTTGAAGTTTAAAATAACCTCATCTGAAGTTGTAAAAGGAGCACGTCCTTGAATAATATATTCAGAATCGTCGAGCCAAGATGTTAGTGCTGTTGATCCATCACCAAGATATTTTCCGTCTGTGCGATCAACACCATTTTCAGCTTGAGGCATATAAGCTACAAGTGTCTGACCAAATTCACCAGCTGCGTTGCTGACATTTAGCCAAATACGATTTCTTTCCTGATTATTTGCATTCTTGAAAAACTGGTTGTCTTCATTTTCAGCTGTTCTCATAGTATTCTTGAAAGCAACATTCCCTGATATAGCAGTAGTTTTTCTTTTTGCAATAAAACCTTGGCCTACTTGAATCAGACCGTTTGGAATTTCACTTGAAAGCGATGCTGCCGTGGCCACGCCAGTACCACCAGCAATTGTATAGGTTGCATAATATGCAGTTGTTCCTTCAGTTTGAACAGATACTGCATTGCGTCTTCTCCAGAAATATAGTGTACCCTCTATTTCAGTTGAATTATCACTCAAGAATTTGTCAGCTTCAATCATAGAAGCATAAGGATTTGATAACATATTAAATCCGTTTCCAGTTCCTATGGCGTCTAAAGCGACAGAAACCGCACCGTTAGCAGGAATTCCCGTAAATGTACCTGTCCAAGGTAATGGCGTCACTGATTCTCCAAAAATTATATGATTATCTGGCATTCTGATTAAATATCCTTTTCCTTGAGCAAAACCATTTGTTTCAGGAGTTATAGAATTAAATTGATCAGAATTAGAATTGTAAGTATAGAAACGTGTTGAAACTGTTTTGTCAGAAAACTGTTTTAATGTTTGTGTTCCCATTACGGGTGATCCCCACATTGTATAATCTAATTTGAATAAGTTAGAACTTTCTCTTTCGACATTAATAGCACCAGAATTTTCAACATCAGTAAGCTGGATCAGATTCGTATCACTTTTTAAGGTAAAAATTCCACTATCTACGGTAAGTGCGCCGTTAAGAGTCACATCAAAACCTGCTGGAATATTAACGACAGCCCCATTTGTTACAACAATAGTACAAGCTTCGATACTTGCAGCTGCAGTGTAATTTGCAGCAAAAATTACAGATGTCGAAGAATCTGGATTTCCGTTATTCCATCCAGCTACAGTCCAAGTAGTACTTTTAATTGTGATTGTTGCAATATCCGAAAACACCTCTTCACAATCTCCATTCTGAACAACTGCTCTAAAATAAGTAGTTTGATTTAAAGGTCCGATTTGCGAACCATATAAAGTATCCGTGGAATTTGAAATATTAGTAACATCGTCAGTATTATTTACATAATCAATAACGAAATTTATATCTGTTGAACTCTGCCAATATAGAATCTTTCCTACACTTCCAGCTAATTGTATAGCAGCTGGAGCTGTTCCTGCACAAATCTCTTGACTTGCAGCAGATACTGTTCCTCCAACAGATGAAGGGAAAATCTCAACTGGAATGTTTGTGTCTGTTGCAGAAAAACCATTTGCATCAATAACTGTTAGAGAATAATTGATAGTCGATGCAACAGATGTTGGGAGTAAAACTTCGGCAGAATTCGGCAGATCGTTTGACCAATTGTAGGTAAAAGGCGCATCACCTCCCGTAAGTACAGCATTAATTAATACTTGCGAATTGATACAGAAATCTCCATATCCATAAACTTCCAAACCAAATGCACCAGCCTTTAATCCTGTGAATGCAGAAGTTTGTCCAGTTGTTAATGTAGCATCTGTTGCTACAAGAGTATTGTTTGCCAACAGATCAAATTTTATCCAAGGATTTGTACCGGCATTAAAACTTCCATTTAGTTGAGCCGCAGCAATTTCTGTTTCTGAGCCAAGAACATCCAGAGCTTCATATGTCCCAGTTATTGTTGCAACAGCTCCTGTAATTCCCGTTTGCTTTACATTCCAATACTTTCTCAAAAAATTCTGAGAACTATTATTATTTGGATGTTTTGCATCTACCACATTAACACCTACGAAAGCATTAGCAAATGTCCCAGCAGTTATATTAACATTGATAGGTGAATAGCTTGGAGCACCTATTAATTTTCCAATTGGAAACAAATAAGTTCCTATTGCTGAGTAAGGTCTACGTACAAATCCTGATCCTTCTGCAACAATCATATTATTTACATCAAAAGATCCTGCTACTGGATTTTCTCCAAGCGTTAGGTTTTTACCACCTATTTTTAAAATACCCGAAGTTAATGTAAGCGTACCCGCAACAGTTATATCGTTTGTAAGAATAACAGCTCCTGTTGGTTTATTTACAATTAAATTATTAAAGTTGATTGCAGCAGTACCACCAATTGTTTGGTTAGAGACACCTGCTAAATTGATAGTTCTTCCTGCGAAATTTACAGGATTATCAAGTGTTAAATTTCCTCTTACATTTAATGTACTTATAGTTGAGGCAAATGTCGCTCCAGTTCCAGTAACTTTTAAGTGATGATAACCGCCAAATGCTTCTCCATTAACGTTAGGAATAGTTTGACCAGTTCCGATGAATTCAATCGTATTCGGAATTAAGGTTGTAAACATAATACCATTATTTACCAACGCCCCAGCAATGCTCATATAATTACCTTCTGCCGGACGGATTCCAGCACCAGATGGAATACTTATGTTATTGAAGGTTGTGCTTCCTGCGATGGTAGCGTCCACATTATTGAAAGTAATTGTACTTGTACCAGTTCCAGGATTGAAAGTTCCATAGTTTTGCCAAGCACCAGATCCAGCAGAAAGAAATAGTAGAGAAGTATCGGTAGAATTCACAATACCTCCAGTTTCTATTAATAACGACCCAATTAATTCTGAGGGATTTAACTCTGGATCAAAATTTGTTGAAGTAGCAATCGGAATAATTACTTTTGTATTTTCAGTTGGCTTAACATTAGGAGTCCAATTCTCAATTGTTGTCCAAGATTTGCTTTGTGATCCATTCCAAACTATCTGACCAAGACCTTGTGTGTCATCCAGTGTTATGTAGACTTGATTGAAGCTAGGTCCAAAATACTCCGCAACGTTAGCATTAGATATTTCTACCCAATTATCGGTAATGTTATTGCTCGATTTTCCCTGTTCAAAATCTACTGTACCTTCTACTTTATGGCCCCAAAATACTAATTTCGTTTCTGTATTGCCATTCAATTCGCTATCTAAATAATGCTGACGAATAATAGCTTTTGTAGCACTTGCACCAGATTGAATGATATCAAACTGACGTTTAATCGCTCCTGTTCTCCAAGTTGGAGCTGTGCCAATTGTCAATTTTGCACTCATCGAAGTTGGAAGTGCTGTTCCACCGCCTGGAAAAATAATTGATGAATTTGGATGCCCGAAAGTGTACAATTTATTTGTAGTGAATGTATTTCTTTTGATAATTCCAGTCACTTCTCCTACACCAATATTGATTCCATTCTCACCCATTGTTAAGGCAAATTCGCCCATTGACAAACTTCCAGCAGTTGCGCTCGCATTAGGCTGTGGCAAATTTAATTTTCCATTTACAGTAATGTTTGCGTTTGCAACAGTTCCGGCAGTAGATGACAATGTAAGATTATTATAAGTTCCAGCAACAATTGTTTGCGCTGTAGAAGTTGCATTCATTTTCAATATTCCTGTACCTCCCCAATTTTTACCAGATGTAAATGGTGTGCCCGAAGTATTCTGTGTTAAAATTGTTCCATTGTTTTGAATGGAATTTAATGCTCCAGATAACGGAATCGCTCCTAGATTTAAAGTTTGCTGTTCGTCAATACTCAAAAGTTGATTTACAGAAAAATTGTCTACAGCTGTAACGATATTTGCATTTGCGCCAATTAAGCTTAGAGATTGAAGTACATTTGTTAGCAAACTTGCTTGGTCAAAACTTAAAAATGGATTTTTAATTCCTCTCACAACAATTTTACTTGTCGCTCCACCTGATAAACCTTGAGCTGTTATGTTAGTTACATCACCAGCGATAGTTAAGGTTTTGTCTTTTATCGACAATTTGCCACCGTCGAATTTTAGCCTGTTTTGAACTGATAAATCAGCAGACAAACTTGCATTTCCCGCTAAGACGAAATCTTCAGCCACGCCCTCAAAAGATGCAATAGCTGATGTAGGGTTAGCAATCACTTCAATATCATCAATTGCAAATTCATCTTGTGCTCCCGTTCCTGAAGCTAATGATCCTGCCCATCTAATATAAAAATAGGTATCCTTCGCAATACTTAATCCTGTAATGGTTGCAACTCTATAATAGGCTTTCCATCCGGGCGCTAAATCTGCTGTAGTCGGCGATGTCACTTCTACAGAAGTTATTTCGGTAAAAGTTCCTGTAGGATTTGCGGAATGACTAAAATTAATTTTGCTAGAAGCATTCTGATCATTATATACGAATACTTTATAGCCGATGTTAACACTAGTCATTGCGACACCCGTCTGATTTTGAATCTTTAAAGTAATATTTCCAGGATTAAAATCTCCTCCACCAGGTTGAATACCTAGTGTGAAATTTTCATCTTCTGGTGTACCTACGTTGAAAGCATATATACCAGTATCTTCCACATTCCCATCAGAGATACCCATATCGTAGCTACTATTTTCAGCACTATTAGATCCAAAGGATAATACTCCACTTGCAAAACCTGTAAAAGTCCACGAATCTGAATCCAATTGTCCAGGCTCCGCGTTTTTTGCAATTCCTGCACCTTGAAATACTTCTATATTGACACCATCAACTGTATTATCAAAATCGATTTTATAAGAAGTGTCTACCAGTTTAACTTGTAAACCTGCTGGACTATTTAAAGTAGTAGCGGATCCCACTAGACCTGTAGTACGATAATTTTCAGTTCCTGGAAGACCATTAAATTCTATAATAGAGATATGAAATAGTTTGTTAGGTTCCAAACCTGTAATTTGAACAAAGTTACCACTGCCTTTGTACACAACATAGTTATCAGTTCCAATTAGAGATCCTGTTGCAAAAGCAGCATTAGCATTGTAAGTCGTTGCGTCTGCAGGAACTCCATTCACCGCAGTCGCTTGTCTAATAAGAACTATTCTTTGATCACCATCACCAGAGTTTGTCCAACCTATTCTAAAACCGGTTGAAGTGATATTCGTAAAAGTAGGAACTGTGGCATTGACAGTTGGCTCCTTTGCAAAAACGCGTCCAGAAAGGCCAACTACTTTCGTTGTAAGAGCTCCTGTTGTAGTGTGCGTAATATTTCCTGTATAATTTCCTGCTGGAGCAGTTGATTTAAGTCGTGCTTTTATGGTAAATGGCTGATTAAGTAAAATACCTCCCGAATTTACCAATGTCTGCGTATCAGCATATTCACCGCTGTTAACAGAAAGCTCAAAATTTACTGGTGCAGTAAGTATCGCTGATGCAGTAAGGTTAATGCCCGATATTTTATATTCATCAGTTGCAACAGAAGCAGTTCCTTGAACAGTAGAAATAAAGGGTAAGATAGTTTTAGACAATGTCAATAATGGAACTCCGGAAGATTCAATCTCAAAATCCACAGTATTAGATATAAACGATCCATTTCTAACCGTTATCGGTACCATTCCCGGCGCTGGAAGATCAGTTGCTAGAATTGAAGCCGATATTTGCGTTGATGAAGTATTGATAGTAGTCCTTAATGATCCATTCCAATACACTTTACTTGCAGTAGTGAAACCTTTTCCATCGACTGTTAAAGTAAACGCACCAGAATTAGCTATTTTAGAATTAGGATTGATCGAAACAATTTCTGGAACTACCACACTAACACCAACATTATCAATGAAGGCATCGTTGCTTGTGTTTCCAGCATTCCAAAATCCTCCAGTCATAGTAAGAGGAATATTTGAAAAGCTATTAGTATGGGTTCCTTCTTCTTTTAAAAGTAATGTACCTATTTTGGGATCGATGAAAGAAGAACCGTCTTCTCTTACAAATAGTTTCCAAACTTCAGTTTGAGGATGATACTCTACGCGGATGCTCATATATTGTGTACTAACTTTTTTAGGTCCCTTACTTTCCGATGACAAAATTGTGCTAAAGCCACTCATTCCATTATAATAGCGTACTAAGCTAATCGGATCATTCCCGTTAGCACTATTTCTCCCAAGTTGTATAGCATAACCCTGACCAGTTGCATTTGTAGTTCCAGGAGTTCCCGCCAAGATATATGCAACTCCATATTGACCATTATTAAATCCAGACGGATTTGGAAAACTTTGCCTCATATTAAAAGTCCACGAAACAACTCCAACATTTTGATTTAGAGTTGATCTGTAATCAACATCAAAATTTGAAGTGGACGTGCTCGCAAGAACCCATCCATTGGTGCTAGCAGCTGAAGTAGCATCATTAGTAATGTTAAGTTTTCCGGCGTAGATTCTAGCTCCATAGTCAATTCCACTTCTGCTGACAGTCCATATAGAACCGGGAATTGGACCACTTACGGTAGAAATGTTAGTTTGGGAAGAATTAAAATCTTCATCAAAAACAGATTTTTGGGCATAACTGTCAGCAATCGTCATAATAAACGATATGCAGATAAACAGCAATAACTTAATTTGTAAAGGTTTAATCATAATAAAAAAATAATTATAGTAATTTTCTAATTCGAGCGCAAAACTAAAACACTTTATCGGATTTATGCGCACTTGGTCGGATAAAATATTAACTTTACGTTAAATCGCATTTGTAGGTAGCTGGACAATACTTGTTTAGAAGTTTTGATAGGATTGTACTACAATAAATTTTTCTCTCATTTAAAAATATTCTCAAACAGCTGTTTAATAGCATTATTTTAATTGTAAAAATTTTTTTAGTGCTTTTTTTAGAAGGCTTTCGCCAAAAAACTTACGTTCAATTCAGATTGACGTAAATCAAGGCAGATTGTCGTTTATCCGACCTTTAGAAAGAAGAGGATTTGTCTCTGGTTGAAGGAGTAATGGTGGAAACTGGATTTTACAAGCGCGGTAATTTAGATAGAAAATTTTTAAGTGAGCCCTTAATGAACCTTAATTTCTCCTATGTATTCAAAGTTATAAGTTTCGATTCTAAAAATTATAAATTTGGAATAAATAAGGTAAAAAAGAATGAGAGTAAATTAATTTCTAAATAGCTCAAGAAGTATATTCACATTAAGATATCGCCTCATTCTTTCGCTGCTTGTTCTGGTGCCCGTCTACAACGAGTACCTACTTTCTTGCAAGATGTAAACAAAGCTTTTGCAACGAGGGTCGGTTTTACGGAGACGTGAACACAAAATCCGAAGTCGACAAATAGGATGCGATTGCTTCTTCCGATAGCTATCGGAATCGCAATGACCCCGTTTGTTGGTTGGCGCGAAATTTTCAACTGAAAATTAGTTTTCTTATTCAAACTTACCACGAATTTCTGGTGCTCGTTTACAACGAATACCTACTTTCTTATAAGACGAAATTACAGGTTTTGCAACTCGGATAATTTAAATTCAAACAATATTTAAGATAGAAGAATTTCTAGCACAGAGTTCAGTGAACTATAATTTCTCTTTCTGGTGCGCGTTTGCAACGAGTACCTACTTTCTTAAAAGACGTAAACAAAGCGTCTGTGATGCGGATAATTTAAATTCAAACAATATTTAAGATAGAAGAATTTCTAGCACAGAGTTCAATGAACTATAATTTCTCTTTCTGCACTATTAAGGCAAGAAGAAAATCTGAATTTCTACTAGTTTAAACCCGCGTCACAGACGCTAAAAGCAATTTTCAAGTGTAAGTAGATACTCGCCACAGGCAAGCACCAGATAATGGGACAAAAAAAAGCCCCAACAATGTTGAGGCTTTGTATAAAACTTTCAGAAAATTTTAGTTCTTAAGATACTTTTCTAAGAATTCGTGTTGTTCCCATAAAAGGTGCAAAATATTTTCTTTGGCGGCATAACCGTGGCTTTCTTTTGGTAAAATAACCATTCTCACTGGAGCTCCGAGGCCTTTCAAAGCTTGGAAATAACGCTCTGTTTGCAAGGTGAAAGTTCCAGGATTATTGTCGGCTTCCCCGTGTGTAAGTAACATTGGAGTTTTCATTTTGTCAGCGGTCATAAATGGAGACATTGCATTATATACTTCTGGTGCTTCCCAATAGTTACGTTGTTCTCTCTGGAAACCAAATGGCGTCAATGTTCTGTTGTACGCGCCACTTCTTGCAATTCCGCAAGCGAAAAGTTTTGAGTGAGTTAGAAGATTCGCAGTCATAAAGGCTCCATAAGAGTGACCTCCAACTGCTACTTTTGTGAGGTCGATATAGCCTAATTTGTCAACTGCATCAATTGCTGCTTCGGCATTGCTGACAAGTTGAGGAATAAAGGTGTCGTTTGGCTCAGTTGTACCTTCGCCAATGATTGGAAATGCTGCATCGTCAAGAACTACATATCCTTGAGTTACCCAATACACAAACGATCCGTAATAGGGGAATGTAAAAGCATTTGGATTTTGAGAACTCTGACCTGCCGAATTTTTGTCTTTGTATTCTGCTGGATAAGCCCAAATAAGTAATGGGTACTTTTTCTTGCCATCGTAATCTGTTGGCAAATACAATGTTCCGGATAAATCTACTCCATCTTTACGTTTGTACTTAATCACTTCTTTGTGCACTTTGCTGATTGATTGAAAGGGATTCTGGAAGTTGGTGATGCGCATCGGTTTACTTTTCTTCTTGTAATTGCGCATAAAGTAGTTTGGAAACTCATTCTTAGACTCTATTGAAACTAGAATTTCGCCTTTGTCAAAATCGGTAATTGAAAGAATGCTTTCCAATTTATCTTTATCTGCCGATTGATAAACGCGTTTTGTCTTTTTGGTTTTTAGGTTGTACTCATCCACAAATGGAAATTGTCCTTTGGCAGAATAACCATCTCCTACAAGAAATACATTTCCGTTGCGAATTGCAAGGGTTCTTTTTCCGAATTGATTTTTCTCTGTTTGGAATCGTCCTGGATCTGCGTAAATATCTTGTGAATTTAGATCGTATAAAACTTCCGCTTTTTGACTAGCGTTGTTTGGATTGATTAAGTAGGTTTTTTCGTTTCTTGTATCGTACCATTGATCTGTTAGGATTGCGTGGTTTTGATCTCCCCAAACTATTCCACGATAACGCTGTGGAACTTTTGCGATAGAAGTTGCAGTCGCTGTAAATGGTGCATCCCAAGAATATATTTCGTCTCTAAACGGAACTTCGTTGGCTGGATCTCCGCCGTCAAGTGCTTCTAAAAAATATAGAGAAGCAGCTTTATCCAATCTCCAATTCATAATTCGCTTGCCTTGTCTAACCGCCATAAATCCTTTTGGAATTATTTCGTTCAAACCTAACTCGTTTACCACTTTAACCATTTTTCCATCAGCGGTATAAACAGTTGTTTTTTGTGGGAATCTGTTTAGTGGCACTACATAAGAAAAAGGTTTCTCTATGGTTGTCACCAAAAGATAGTTTCCGTCTGGAGAAAAAGTTTCGTTGACATACATTCCTGCAGGTAGAAAAACTTTTGAAGATCCGTCGAGATCGACTTTCAGTAATTCTGAAGTTATTAGATTTTCGAAATTGGCTTCGTCCAATTTGTTTTTCAGCAAATCTTGGTAGGTACGGTTTTGAGATTTCTGACCGATACTGTTGGAAACAATTGGCCCAGTTGGCAATTCGGTTTTGTTGTCTTGAAGTGCTGCCCGGTCGTCTTTGAGTTTTCGGACAAGAATATGTTTGCTGTCGTTAAACCAGCTAAAGGGATTTCCAGCGTTGGCGTTGCTGATTGATTCTGTTAGTTTTTGTGCTTTGGCAGAAGCTACATCAAGAACCCATAACTCAACTCCTGTGGCAGTTGTGTTTGAAAAGGCAATTTTCTTTTCGTCTGCAGACCAAGCTAGATTTGAAATCTGAGGATTAGTAGGAAGTCCTTGCACTTGGCGTGCGTTGGTTTCGCCAATCTTTTGGATTTTCAGATTGTTATTATAGGTAACGGTACTTCCTATATTTGTTTTTGGATTGATACGCAATCCGCCGAGACGCATATCATCTTGGTTGAGATCGTCAAGAGATTTGTAAGTATTGCGGTAGCTCAAAAGCATATACTCTTTTTTGGTGTCCATAATTACTGATGGCGCACGCTCATAATCTACTAAGTCCAGAATTGCTTTTGGCGGTTTCTGATAGCTTATATTTTCTTGTGCAAATAGTGCAGACGAAAAAATAAGGAGTAGTGTACAAAAATTTATTTTCATAGTGACGATTTTTATAAGGCGTGAAAATACAGTTTAATTCGGCGATTTGGAAATAATTTCTTCGTGGCATTTTAGTTGAATCTTACCACATCTGCCCTAGCCCGGAATGCAGCGGACCCGAGCGAAACGAACTGGCGAAGCAAATCCCGGAGGCGACAAAACTATTTTTTTGCCGGCCCAGAAGAGCGACCAAAGGAAGCTCCTTATGTGACGATGCAAAAAAAGTTTTGTGCCGAGGAATTGTAGAGACCCGAGCGAAGCGAACTGGCGAAGCAAATGCCGGAAAAAGCTCCCAGAAAAAATTCTGAAAATTAAGATTATGTTATTGATTATCTAAATTTGCTTTTGTTAAATAGCTATTTTGTATCTTTGCCAAGTGAAAATTTGATGTATTAAATATTAAAACAAACGACAATGTCAAAAGGAATTTATAGTGTACCAAAAGCGTATAATGAGGTTGTAAAATCTTATGCGCCAGGGACTAAGGAGAGAGAAGAAGTTTTGAAAGAATATAAAAAAATGTACAGTAATAAGGTTGATATTCCTTTGTATATTGGGCAAGAAGAAGTTCGTACGGGTAATACCAAGCCACTTTTTCCGCCGTTTGATCACAAACATAATTTGGGTCAATACCACGTTGCTGACAAGCCACTTGTAGAAAAAGCAATTGCATCTGCCCTTGAAGCGCGCACAAAATGGGCGTCATTATCTTGGGAGCACCGTGCTTCTATCTTTTTGAAAGCTGCTGAATTGCTTGCTGGCCCATACCGAGCAAAAATCAATGCTTCTTCTATGATTGCGCAGGCAAAAACTGTGCACCAAGCGGAAATTGATGCTGCTTGTGAATTTATAGATTTCCTACGTTACAACGTTGAGTTTATGACTGAAATTTATGCGCAACAGCCAACGAGTTCTGAAGGAATTTGGAACCGTCTTGAGCACAGACCTCTAGAAGGATTTGTGTACGCAATTACTCCTTTTAACTTTACTTCGATTGCTGGAAATCTTCCTGCAGCAGTAGCATTGATGGGGAATGTTGTGGTTTGGAAACCAGCTGCAACTCAAATTTATTCGGCACAAATAATTGTGGAAGTTTTTGAAAAAGCAGGCTTACCAAAAGGAGTTATCAACGTAATTTACGGAGATTCTGGAATGATTACAGATACTGTTCTTGATAGTCCTGATTTTGCTGGAATTCACTTTACTGGATCTACTGGAGTTTTTAATTCTATGTGGGCTAAAATTGGACAAAACATCGATAAATATAAAACATATCCTCGTATTGTGGGAGAAACTGGTGGTAAGGATTTTGTATGGGCTCACCCATCTTCAAATTC
>JBBSRP010000018.1:0-22310 GCA_038242935.1 Flavobacteriales bacterium | reverse complement strand
TAAAAGACGTACAGAATTGCTATGGTTCAGAAATAACTGTCTTTGAATTACGTTATGGCGTAGAAAACAGTATTGACAAAGTAAAATCCCATAAAGCCGTAGATATTTTAATAAAAAGAATTGCAATAATTCCTATTTACGGTTGCATAAAAAATACGCTGAAGAAAAAGTTCGCCTTAACAAAATTGGCAAACCTCAAAATGATGAATTCGCTTTATTAATTGGTGTAACTGCACTCGAGAACAAATTATATTAGTAACTGAAAACATTAAAGATTTCGAAAGATTACAAGGAATTGAAATCGAAAATTGGATTGTTAGGAAAACTTAGAAACAAAAGAAAAATGAAAAAAAGTATTTTTATATTGATCACTGCAACATTATTAACTGCTTGTCAAAGTCAACAAGGAATGGAGAAAAATTCAGTTATAGTTACGAGTTCCTGTCCAAAGGATGGAGAATGCACTGTAGAAGTTTTTAAAAGCAAATCGATGTTAATCGAAAAAGATCAGTTTGGAAACATCTACTATAAAGTAATAGACAATCCAAATAGGAATGTTATCAAATATGAATACAATCGCATCAACAAGGACACAACACTTATGGATGCTGGTTATAGAGAAGAAATAGTTTTTGAAACAGATTCGAAATTCCAACAAATTTCAAAAAAAGATCCCAATCAAGGCAATATGCTTTTTGGACGTTTCCTCTTCAGCCGAGAGCATACAGGTTATTTCAATGCAACAAATCAAGATCTATCTATTTCTAAAGACGGAAAAAAAACAGAAATCGATTTAAAATTTAAAGTGGAAAATGTTCCTCAAATCATTACAAGCTTTAGTGCAACAATAGAATAAGTTTTAAAATTTCAAGACATAAAAAAAGCGGTATCAGATTTTGATACCGCTTTTCTCATTTATAAATTTTAAGAGAATTACTGAACAATCACTCTCTTCACTTCTTTTCTGTTTCCATCTTGTATAGTTACAAGATACATTCCTGCTTGTACGTTTGGCAATGTAACAACCTCATTTACATTTCCTGTATTAGCAAGTTGTTTGCTTAGAATCTGTCTTCCTTGAATATCATGAACACTTACAGAAATTACTTCTCCACTATCAGAGTTAAAAGACACCGAGAATGTTCCTGTATTTGGATTTGGGTAAAGAGCAAAATCATTAAGTCCAAAATTTTCAGTTTTCAATACTGGCGACAAAGTACTTGAGCATAATGTCAATGTCAATTCATCAAGAGTACCAGAGTCACCATCTACATTAATATCAGTCATAAAGAAAAGCCATTCTCCATTAGCTTGCTGACCGTTCATAACATTAAAAGTATCTTGAGGTTTAGTCGCTGCACCACTTGTAGTATTAGAACAATCTACATTCTGACCTTGGCTGTCATAAACAAGATCTAAATTAGCATTTCCTGCACAAGATCCTGATGTTAATCTGATAAGTCCACTAGTTTGAGATGCTGGTCTAATTCCAAAATAAAGCTCGCCCACATTTGGATGCGTGAATACTGGGTGAACATTTACATCAGATATAATAAAAGTGTCTGGAACATCTATCGAATATCCTGCGTATGATATGTCATTTTCTTCAACCAAAATTGGTCCTTCCAATACATAATCTGTACAAACATCAACCTGCTCATAAGAATATGCTCCTATTGCAATATTACTTTCATTTAACGCATAATAGATATTTCCGACCGCTTGCACCATTATTCTGCAATTTGGAGCAGTAATATTAGGAAGAGTAATAGTTTCTGAACCATCGTTAGGAGTATTCTGAGCTAAAACAGTTGAAAAAGATTCGCCATTATTGGTAGAAAGTAAAATATTTACCAAGCTGGTATTTATATTATTTTCAGTTGTTCCTGCAACATCCCAAGTAATTGTTTGCGCAGAATTTGGCGGTAAAACAAGTTGCGCAACATTTTGTGAAGTCACCTTAAATGGTCCAGCAGAAGAAAACGTAACATTCATATTATCACGTGCAGTTTGCCCTCCATTTTGAGCTTCGTTATCTCTCACAGTTAAAGCAAAGTTCATAGTTCTTGCAACAGTAGGTACAACTTCCCATACTGGAGAAAGGTTATTGTTTATCACGTCTTGCATGCGCGGCATATACCTATCACTAGATAATGACGGAGTTCTAGATCTGAAATTGGGACCTCCTGTGGCAGTAGAAACAGGTGGCTGAGTTGAAATATTATTATTTGTTTGCTCCCAAGCATACGTAAGTGCTAAATTGTCGGTATCTGTTGCAGTTCCTTTAAGAATAAAAGCAGTTCCATTCGGGATCGTATAGTTTGCTCCTGCACTTACAACTGGCGCAAGGTTTCCGTTAGCTACTTCAACTCCACAATTCCCTCCATTATTAATGTGGTTTACCATTTGTGCTAAACTCACTGCGTGAAAATACGCATCACTGTTATTTTGAACGTTTACAGGCGGACATATACCTGCATAAGCCATAATCGTGCTTCCGCTTCCAGGCTCCACAGCAAAACCATTAGACCTAGTTCCCGTAGAACATGCACCACCAATTCCATTAAAGGTGTGGTCAGCTCCAAATTGATGACCCATTTCATGTGCTACATAATCAATATCATAAGGATCTCCTACTGGCGAAGAAGAACCTGTAATTCCTCTAGCTTTGCCTGAAGTACAAACACTAGGCTTTTGAGCAAGACCGCCGCCACCCGTGCTTACAGTATGCCCAATATCATAATTTGCAAAATTAACAATTGCATCAATTACAGTCTGACTCTGATTAATCAGTACTTGAGCGTTCGTATTATTAAAGTTGTCTGATTCAATAAAAATCAATTCGTCATTATTTGGGATAAACTGCATTTGAAGAGACAAATCGCGTTCATAAACACCATTAACACGTTCCATAGTAACAACCATCGCTGACATTACTGCCTCTTTTTTCTGCTGTAGCGTACCTGCATTAACACCTGCCGCACTTATTTGAAAAGCAGCATATTCTATCGTACATGCCATCGCCAAACGATAGGTTCTAAATTTACTATCACTAATTTTTAAATTATTTGCAACATTTTGCATCTCAATTTCGGTCATAGTTGTCTCTACAAGACATTCTCTCTGAATATCAGAAAACACATCTTGTTTTTTGTAAACAATATAGTTTTGCAAATCTTTAGTAAAAGGATCAATATACTGAACTCCATTATCAGTAAAAGTCATTGCATGTAAACCAAAAACTGTGGACGAGATCCGGATAACTTCATTGGGATTGGAAACGCCTTGCCCTACATAAGTCTGAAGAGCACTATATTTAGCTGCAAGAATCGGGTGCATTACCGATGCTTCGTAAATTTTAAATTGCTTTAATTTCCCATCTGCGTCAGGAAAATCGATTATAACATTAGACGTAATTCCAGAGCTGCGCGATGGTGCAAGTTGGAGTTTCTGTTTCATCTGCTCTAAATTCAAACTAAATAATGTAGAGCTATACACCACCGATGTTCTTTCTACTTTTGTATTTCTCTGCAATCGTTGTAATGTCGTCGGCTGCCACAACTGCTGCGCAAAGCCTGTAAAAAAAGTTAGCAGCGCGATAGCACTTAATAGTAATTTGTTTTTCATAATTTAAAGTTTTAGTTGATGAATTATATTTAAAAGTATTTAAATTTAATGAATATTAACGAATGTTATAGAAATATCCACAGAAGAATTTTAATAATTTATCAGTTTTAGAATGTTAATTATGATTAAAATTTAGTTAGACGGTAAA
Source organism: Flavobacteriales bacterium (assembly GCA_038242935.1). GTDB lineage: Bacteria > Bacteroidota > Bacteroidia > Flavobacteriales > Flavobacteriaceae > Flavobacterium. The sequence continues at coordinate 18,535 of JBBSRP010000018.1, read as the reverse complement.
AAAGACTTATTTTTATGCCAAAAATTTTTTTAAAATGAGAAAAACTAATACTCTATTTCACATTCTCCTAGCAACTGCATTGTTTTCTTTTGCTCAAGGTCAATGTCAAAAAACCTCACAAGTTTTCGGGCAAAAACTAGCTCCGGAAAGTGTAAATCCAGAAAATGGATATGTAAGATGTATCACGAATGAATATGAAAAACACTTACAATCTACTGACACATCACGTATGACTGATGCTCAGTTTGAAGCGTGGATTGCTCCTTATGTAGACAGATACAATTCAGATCCTGTTTACAGATCTGAAAATGCAGGCATCATTACTATTCCTGTCGTAGTTCACGTAATTCATAGTGGACAAGCAGTAGGAGTAGCTCCTAATATTACTGACTCTCAAGTATTGTCACAAATTACTGCAATGAATAACGATTACCGCAAAGCGGCAGATACCCGCGGAGCTAATTCAAGCCCTGTCGGTGCAGATACAATGATTCAGTTTGCACTAGCAAAATCTGATCCAGATGGTAATCCAACAAATGGAGTAAACCATGTGAATCTTTGCCAGAAATCTTGGAGCACTACAGAAATTAACACAATAGTTAAACCTTCTACAATTTGGGATCCAATGCAGTACCTAAATATGTGGTCAGTTGCTTTTAGCGACCCATCTCTTTTGGGTTATGCTCAGTTTCCTGCAGGTTCAGGTTTGCCTGGAGTTCCCGGTGGAGGATCAGCTAATTCTGACGGTGTAGTAAGTAATTACGCAACATTTGGAAGTACTGACTTTAATGACGAAACTTTTATTATGAGTGCTCCATACGACAAAGGTCGCACAATGACTCACGAAGTTGGACACTGGCTAGGTCTTAGACATATCTGGGGCGACTCTGCTTGTGGTACTGACTATTGTGAAGATACGCCTACTGCTCATACCTCAAACTATACTTGTAACACAAGCAAACTAGACTGTGATGGTACTGGGTTTGAAATGGTTCAGAACTACATGGATTATACAAATGATACTTGCATGAATATCTTTACACAAGATCAAAAAGCCAGAATGATTGCTGTTATGAATAATGCTGTGAGAAGAAAAACACTTAAAACTTCTGATAAAGATCAACCAATAGATTTGTTTGCTAATGACGCAAAATTAAAATTGGAAGAAACTTGCAATCCTGCTGCTATTTGCAATGCTCCAGCTCCTGCTGCAAACGCCTATCTTACAAACGTAGGAACAGCACCTATTACAACCGCTACTATTACATATACTTTCAATAACGGCGCGCCTCAGACTCTGAACTGGACAGGAAATCTGACACCTAATCAATCTCAAACTATTTTATTACCAATAGTTACCACAGATTCGGGAGTAGTAAATGCATCAATTACAACTGTCAACGGCGGTGCAGATCAAAGAGCAACAAATAATGCAAGTGAGGGAGTTTTCATTCTTACTCCTGATCCAGTTAAATATGCAGTAAACACAGTTACATATAAATTGAAACGTGATAATTACGGGACAGAAACAACTTGGAATCTTAAAGATCAAGCAGGTACAATATTGTACAGCGGTGGACCATATAACAACGGAGCTTCTTCGGTACTTACAGAAACATGGACATTACCAGCTGACGAATGTTATACTTTTACAATCAACGATGCTTACGGCGACGGAATTAGCTCACCTGGATACTATAATATCAAAACTCCAGCTGGCGTAACAATCGCTTCTGGTGGTCAATTTGGATCTACTGAATCTAAAGTTTTTGCTACTGATGAATTACTTGGAACAAATAACTTTGATGCTGCAAACAGTATCCAATTGTATCCAAATCCAGTAAGAAATAACATGACAATTTCTATTTCTAATGCTACTGAAACACCAGACACCTATAGTATTTACAACACAATTGGTCAGCAGATTGCTTCACAGAAAATTACATCGATTTCAGATCTTACAATTAATACAAGTGCACTTTCTTCGGGAGTTTACTTTATCAAACTTGCAAAAGGTTCTGCGACAAAAACATTGCGTTTTATCAAAGAATAGCTTTCTGACTTTAAAAATCAAAAAGGATTAGGGTTTTGACTCTAATCCTTTTTTTTATGACTAATAATCAGCTAAATTTGCTTCCTTAAAAAAAATAACAATTTGAAAGTCTTTAATTCAATTGAATCCTTTAAATCCGACAAAAAAACGATTGCCACTATTGGCACGTTTGATGGCGTGCATATCGGACATCGCAAGATTTTAGACAAACTTACCACAGCCGCTGAAGATTCTGATTACGAAAGTTTATTACTTACTTTCTTTCCGCATCCACGAATGATTGTACAGCCCGAAGCGGATATAAAACTTCTTAATACAATCCATGAAAAGCAGGAATTATTGAAGGAAATTGGATTAGATAATCTAATAATACATCCGTTTGATATTAAATTCTCAAATCTAGAAGCTGAGGAATTTGTAAAAACAGTTTTGGTGGATAGCTTTAATATTCACAAAATAATTATAGGGTACGACCACCGATTTGGCAAAAACAGAAGTGCCAATATTGATGATTTAATTAAGTTTGGTGAAAAATATAATTTTGAAGTAGAGCAGATTCAAGTCAAAGAACTTGACGATGTTTCTATAAGTTCAACAAAAATAAGAAATGCTTTAGCAGAAGGGAATATTAAACTGGCCAACAGCTATCTTGGATACAATTACACATTAGGAGGAAAAGTAGTTTTAGGAAAACAATTGGGCAGAACAATTGGATACCCTACTGCAAATATTGAGATTGCAGAATCTTACAAACTAATTCCAAAAATTGGGGTCTATGCAGTCACGTGCACAATTCATGGCAAAAAATCTTGTGGAATGATGAATATTGGTTTCAACCCAACCGTAAATGGAAAAGAATTAACTGTGGAAATAAACTTCTTTAATTTTGAACGTGATATTTACGGCGAATTTTTGCAAATATCCATTTTAGAAAGAATACGGAATGAACAGAAATTTGGAGGTTTGCAAGAACTTAAAAATCAACTATCTCAAGACGAACAGACTGCACGACAAATGTGCCAGAACCATTAGTGTCTCCTACAAAAATTTATTAAAATTTTATTAACAATAGCTATAATTTTACTTAATTTTAGTAAGTTTAAAACATAACCATCAAAAATTAACTACTAACCAATCTAAAAAAAACATTATGAAATTTAAACGTGAACTCATAAATGGTATTATTATATTTCTAGGAATAGGAATATATTTTATTATTCTAGAATTACTAGGTCTTTCTGACCAAACTTATCTGCGAATGCTGAATATTGTTTTTGTCGCTTATGGAGTAAACCGTACTATAAAAACAAACTACGAAACTGGAGTTCATGGATATTTTACCAATTTTATTTCGGCAATTATCACGTCAATGATTGGTGCAATTCTTTCAATTGCCGCACTCTTAGTTTACATTGAAGTTAAAGGTGGAGAAGAATATTTAAAAGGCTTATCTGAAAACTTCATTTTTGGCGGAGGAGCTTTGACTATACAACATTATAGCATCGGTTTGTTATTTGAATCAACTGCTGCATCGCTTGCTGTAGTTTTTGTACTGATGCAGTATTGGAAAGGAAAAGTGGAGACAATTAATACTGTAGATAGAAGATAGTAGATAGAAAGTTCTGATATTTTTATAAAACATGGTCCTGTATGAAAGCTTTTCATACAGGACTTTTTTTGTTCTTTATATTATCAAGTTTTCTCTGAAAAATAGTCTTTTAAATGTCGCTTAATAATGTTTTGATTAGATCATTGAAACAGATCAAAAATTTAGTACTCAACGTCGTAGGAGTCGCAATTCTTGCGAGAGGGATTACAGTGGAAATCCTTTGCTGTAGCTTTGCGAAGCAAAAGCTACAGCAAAGATTGGGAACGCAAAGCCCGACCTGAGCCATATTACTGCTTCTATTTTGCACAGTCGTTCTGGCGAAGGTCTCGCCCAAATAGAAAAAAATGTGGTTGTTATAACTCTTTATTACTTCGAACACACGCATATACAAAATTGCAGAAATTGATCTCTTATAAACCATCTAATATTTACGCCGATTTATTTTTACTTAAAGTCTAATTGCATACTTTTGGGCAAAATAAATTCATATCGATGAGTACTACCAAGCACAACTGGACTAAAGACGAAATTATTGAGATTTACAACAGACCTTTGATGGATCTTCTTTATGAAGCTGCCACAACGCACAGATTGCATCACGATCCTAATGTTGTTCAAGTTTCGACACTACTTTCTATAAAAACTGGTGGTTGTCCAGAAGACTGCGGATATTGTCCTCAGGCTGCGCGATACCATACAAAAGTGGAAGGAAATGATCTAATGTCTGTTTCGCAGGTAAAAGCGCAGGCTTTACGAGCAAAAGCTGGTGGATCTTCACGCGTATGTATGGGTGCTGCTTGGAGAAATGTAAAAGACGGTGAAGAATTTGATGATGTACTAGAAATGGTACGTACTATCAACAAACTTGATATGGAAGTATGCTGTACTTTAGGAATGCTTACCGAAAATCAAGCGCAACGACTTGCAGAAGCAGGACTTTATGCCTATAATCACAACCTTGACACATCAGAGGAATATTATAAAGAAGTAATTTCGACAAGAGGATTTAACGATCGTCTTCAAACAATCGAAAACGTGCGCAAGACGAACGTAACGGTTTGTAGTGGCGGAATTATTGGAATGGGCGAAAGCGTTGAAGACAGAGCGGGAATGCTTGTTGCTTTGGCTACTTTGAACCCTCAGCCCGAATCTGTGCCGATTAATGCACTTGTTCCTGTAGAAGGAACGCCAATGGAAGAAGAAAAACCAGTAGAGATTTGGGAAATGATTAGAATGGTCGCAACAGCGAGAATTGTGATGCCAGAAACGCAGGTTCGTCTATCTGCTGGAAGAACAAATATGAGCCGCGAAGGACAAGCAATGTGCTTCTTTGCGGGAGCGAATTCGATTTTTGCAGGTGATAAACTTTTGACTACTCCAAATCCAGATGTAAACGAAGATATGAAAATGTTTGAAACACTGGGAATGATTACTCAAAAGCCTTTTACAAAAGTTTCTCAACCAAAAACTGTTGAAGCTGCCGACTCTCAATTTGAATCTTTGGGTGAAAAACCAAAATGGACTCGTCCTGAACATAAGATTGAAAGAAATCTTGAGCATTCAGGTAAAAAATAATATTTAGTTTCTAGCGCTAAACTAAAAGTCCCAAGGAAAATTCTTTGGGACTTTTTTGATTTCTCATTATGCTGGGGATTTACTTTTGTGAAACTTTTAAAAAATAATCTTCTGAGATACGATATGTCCGTTAGCGAGTTTTGCTTTTACGATGATGGCTTGTTTGGCAAGAACATTAAGCAAAATCTCATGTTGCATTTGATGTTGAGCAGCCGATTTAAAAAGCAGTCTTCCAAGTACATCGTAGATTTGAACCTCATCAATCAAATCTCCTTTTGATTCTAAATAAATAATTCCATCTCTTGAGATTATCTGCAGACCGGCTTGATCAGCCACTAAGTTGGTTGTCGATAAAGTTGTGCCGTATCTCAGTTGAAATCTATTATTAATCCTTCCAATTTCAGAAGTAAAGAAGTATGGAGCCACTTTTAGATTGTGGAAAATATTTAGGTCTTTATCTTCAAGAAATATAGAAGTATCGGCTGAGAAAATTCCATCAACTGCTTTTATGCTGATAGCCAACTCTCCTAAATGATTTAAAGTAAAACCAAGCGGAACAATATCGTCTATATTAAACGGCAAAGGTCGACCTTGAATAACAAAAGAATCTGAATCGATTAGTGAATAAAAACTGTGATCACCTCTACTCTCAAAGCTGCAGTCATAAAAGTGATCTTTTTCTATTGTCGCTTCTTCGGCATAACCCACAAGGATAGTTCCCACCTCGGCGGTTGTAGTGTTGACAAAATCTAACCAAATTCTACTGGTGTCTTCAGTATCAATAGGACTTTGAGTGCGGTAGAAATTTGCATTATCGTAAGGAGCAAAAGCTGCGTGATAGCGCATCGCATTATTAAAAACGACAGAAGTTCCTGAAGCTGCGGCATCGAGCATAGTTACCATAAACCCTTGTCCTGCTGCAATTTTCCCACTAAATGTATTTGGGATTGATGTGCCTAATTTATTGTAAATAGTATAATCTGCAGCATTATAGTTATATGCAAAGTCGGCATAATAAGGATCTTGAGCAGATGTTGGCAAGCTTTCATGTCTCCAAATATGTACTTCTCCTGCAACCACATATTGGTTTTCAGTTAGAAACTTTATAGCATCAATTGCTGAAGGATATGGATTTCCGATTAAGTTCCAGTTGTCGTCGTCTTTGGTAGTCCATAAATTATTTGGGTTATCAGGTTCAGCATCAAAAGGAGGATCGGTATTAGTTCCACGATATGCAGGAATAGGTATATATCCATTATTTGGTTTTCCTGAAAATATATTCGTTAGAGGTTGAGGCGTTGAAGCACCATTTGATGCTCTAGCAATATATCCTCGACCAATTGTCATAGTTGGGGGCGTTCCTGTTGGAGCTTCCCAATTTCCTTGCGTCAAATTTGCATTTGGAAATAATGTATTCCATTGATAATGATTATTTCCTGGTAAACTTAGAGTGGCAAAATTATCAACAGGGCTGCTCCAATATATATAATCGAAGTTTTTTGCTTGTGCTGTTCGTTTATAGTTCATTCCCGTTCCAGAATTGGCAGCGACATCATCAATCTGAATGAGTTGCCCATTATTCTCGATCTGCATTGTGCCCGAAGTACTAATTACTGCTTCACGAACTGTGATAACTTCGTTTGTATTGACAAGAAGATTAGCAGAATTGAGCTTAAGATTTTCGTTTACAAAAATAGTCGAAGGATTGCCGAGAATTTTTTGTCCGCTTCCGCTGATGGTGAGATTTGTGTAGAACGCAGGTGATAATGACGATATAATTTGATCTGTTCCCGCATATTCGATTGTACTTAATGGGTCAAGAATAATTGTTGGGTGGTTGATATTTGAAATGGCCGTATTTGCGTCACCATTAAAGCCAAAATTATTGAAAAGTTTAAAAGTTCCTGTGTTAGTTACCCGAAAACTTCCAAAGGGTTGAAATTTGATATTAGAATTTGATCCTCCACCTGCGGATATATTTCCGACATTCGAACCAGACACCACAATATTGGCGTAAGAAGGAATTGGGTTTGTGAGCCTCGGACGTTGTAAAGTTCCCACAGCATTATTGCTAAATTCAATAATAGTATTAGGACCTAAAAAGTAAGAACCAGTTGCATCGGGTTTTACACCTGTTCCAGCTGTGATAAAACGCGAATTGTCAGTCATGGTCAGTGTAGGAGAATAGGGCGTCATACCAAATGAATTATTCTTAACATCAACGATGGCATTTTCTGAAATTACTATACCATTTACTACTGTAGTTGCAGAACTTATTCCTTTGTAGTTTGAGCCTAGAGTATTGCTTCCGCTAAATTTAAGATTGTAATATTTAGGTGTGCCAGAAATGATCTGTGTTTGATTGAGCGCTGATAAGTGCACTACACCAGCTGTAAGATCGTAATTTGCATAATTTGAAAGTTTAGGAAGATAGGTGCTTTCTGGATTTATTGGAAAATAACTTGATATTTGATATTCACCATCACTCATTTTTAATCGACCAGTTCCGTGAAAATCTTTAGTATTAGACCCGAGCACAATTCCTTTTTGGATATCGAGCTTACCTCCCAAAGGATCGAGCGCGGTTGAATTTGTAATATTCACATCTGCGGTCAAGCTCAACGTCAAATTATCTTGGTCCATATTGACATAAACTAATTTGCCACTTGCCGTGGTAGGGAGACCTGTACCTGTTACTTGGTTTTGCTTCCCCTGATACCAAAACGTGGCAAGGGTATTATAAGATGGAGCATTTCCCAATTGCACATTTCCAACCGTTCCCGATGAGGCACTGATTCCGTCGGGAGATGTGATTTTTAAAGTTGATCCAGCTGCACTAGTAAATTTAGTTCCTGCCACTGAACCTACACGAGAGATATTAAGAGCATTCGTTCCATTAAATCCAAAATCCAGACTTCCACCATCCAAAACATTGAATACGCCGTTTAACCCAAGTTTTAGATCTTGATTTATTAATTGCACTTTGCTGCCAAAACCTACGTTGTAAATTATATTAGAATTGCTAGAAGCATTAGTGGTTGCAACATTTATAGTTTGTAATGATGAGCCCGTAAAGTTAATCATATCATTTGGAGAGATATTGTCGCTTTTAATTGAAGCGGTTGAAGGGCAGGTAAGATTTCCATTTAAATTAATCGTAGCAATTGAAGAAGGTGCATTTGTTGGAAGCATTTGTAATATTGCAAGATTTGATAATGTTAGATCTCCGTCTATATTAAAAGTGGAATTAGTAAAAGCAGTTGCAGCGATTCTGACATCTCCACTTCCTATTATCATATTTCCTTTTATAGTAAAATTAAGTTGTCCTGTAGTGCAGCTGTTAATTTTATTATTATATCCCGATTCTACTATAAAGTCACCCCCAATTTCAGAAGTAATTGTTCCTCCATTTGACAATCTAATGGACTGCGTAAAGGGAAATTTTCTGAAAATTAAATTACCATGGGCCAAATTTGCGGTTAAACCTGGATTTAACAAAGTTGCGTTTGCTGTAGGAACAACATCGATAATGACATTTCCAAAAGCTGCAGAGTAACTATTAAATATATTTTGAGTTACCGTTAACCCGTTAAAGAAGGGTGTCGAGGCATACATTTCGATTAACACCAAATTTGATTTTGGATGAAATTTTTCTGTTCCAAACCATATTTTGGAGTCATAAGCTACGATATCATTAATTTCGACAGTTCCATTATTTTCTACTTCAAATAGACCATTGTTTTGCATTGCTAGATCCATTCTCAGTTTTCCTCCTCCATAAATATAAATACTACTTGTAATTGATCCGAAACTCTTTACCAAAAAGAATCCCCCGTCCATAATTTTTAAATTTACACCATTGAAAGATGTTCCTGTTATGATCGTATGAGAGTTTCTTATGTATACTTTATTAGTTGTACTAAGCACTGGCGAATTGCTTAATATCCAATTACTTCCGTTATACCTCTCCCAAATGGCAGGGGTAGAACTATTTGAAATCCAATTACCACTTCCAGTAGTTCTATAATCGCCGTTAGTGTAAACTATTTCAGTAATATTAAAATTACTGCTTATGGCTGCTACAAAAGTTGACGCGGTCGTAGTTAATTTCAATCCCACTCCTGCAACAGTATGTATGATTGAAGAAAAAGTTGCAAGACCAGATGCGAAATTAGTCGAAAGTGGTGAGCCTGCCATTGTTCCACTTGAAGTAAGATATACCGAAGTTGCAAAATTAGTGTCTCTCCTATTATTGACATCAACAGCTTCAACAGAAACAGCAGACATAGTGGTGTTTATAGCTGTAGTTTGAGGTTGTGCAGTAAAAAGCAATTTGGAAGCAGTCACATTCAAACGATTCCAATTACTGGAATTACCTGCATCAGTTTGTGCTCCGCCCGCATCGGCCAATGCAAAAGAAGATCCGCTAGGAGAAGATGTCGCCGACGTAACTAGAAAAATAAGTTTTGTTCTATCAATAATAAAATTTTCTTCTATAGAAACTCGAAGATGAATATTTTGGTGTCCGTCATCGTCTGCAGAGACATTTGCACCACTCATTCCTGAAAACACTAACTCACCTTCAACTTTTGTAGCTGTACTTATTACTGTACCGCCGGTTGTTGTGAGTATTACGGTTTTTATCATAGACAATTGATTGGCTTCTGCCAAATCTGTGACGGAAATTCGAAGATTTGTCAAAACTGTTGGCAAGGCGTCAGAATCTGGTCCGTCTATTATTCGTAATTTCATTGGGATGAACTTCCCTGTGGTTGTGGAAGTAAGGTCGATAAAATTGATATATTCTGGATTAATATTGAATTCCGGTGAGTTAGATGCATAATTAGTTACATCCAAAATTTGTGATTGATTGCTATAAGTACCCGTTCCACTAATTGCAAAAGTATAAGGATCTTCGTCTGAATCGTTAAATACAATTGTTACAACGGCATTCCGAGTTCCAAGTGCCGAAGGGCTAAAAGTAATTTGAAACGGCGAATTCGCTGCGGCTCCAATAGGAGTGGTTGGAGGTGTTGTAAGAGAAAAATCTGAAGCATTTGCACCACTTAATATAATATAAGGCGAGGCCGCAGTAAGATTTAAAGCTGCTGTTCCTGTATTCTCTATTGTAAAAGTTCGCATTTCTGAGCCAATGTTAACTTCTGCCGACCCAAAATTTGTATGATTTGCAATGGAGGTTGTTGTCGCTCCTGAAATGATATTGATAGAATTTCCCGTAAGGTTTATTTCTGGCTGAGGTGTGGCAGAATAAGCCGTCCATTGAATATTATCGATTTTTATTTCTGCTCCAGCAGAAGTTATTGAAACAATTACATTCCCTGAAACATTGATTGCTTGAGAATAATGTTCAACTACATCACTTGTTGGATTCACCGCCATCGACGTTCCAATCTGCACTCCATTAACGAGCACATTCAAAGATCTACCAGAACCTCCTTTAAAAGCCCGCACATAGTCAAATTGTAATATACCTATACCATTTGCATACGAACTTGATATTAAACTTGCCGTATTGTTAAAACAGATCGCTCTCCCTGTAATTGATTGATCAGTTCGCGCATTTACTGCATTCCAACCTAAACCATCATCTCCTATCCAAGTTCTACTATTGTAACCACTCGAATTAGCAGACAGATTTTCAAAACTCTCGGAACCCTGCGCAAAACAGTGCCCTGTCCCCAGAAACGCAACTATCATTATTAACATCTTAAATTCCTTCATAGCTCTTACTTATTATGTTAATAATTTAAATATAAAGCAGTGCGTAAAGCTATTGATAATTAATACTTAAACAATCTGTAAAGGCAACTATTTTATTAATAATTGATCAGAGATTTGATTGAAGAATTCATATTTTGAAAATGTCGCGTTTTTTAGCCCGGATTGTAGCGTAAAGCCCGGAGCAAAAAAAGCATTTTTGTAGATGCTGCTAGAAATAAGCGACCAACGGAAGCTCTATTTCTAGTAGCAAATACTGCTTTTTTTGTGAGGACTTGCAGTGCAAAGCCGGAAATAGCTCCAAATAAAAAAAAACAGTTTCAATGACATTAATATTAGACTTCAAACGCAATTTAGTAGCTTTGACAGAATGACTCAAAGCCTATGAATAAGATAATTTTGATACCTGAAGCCAAGCAGAAACTGGAATATTATTGCAGTTATCAGGAGCGATGCCACGATGAGGTGCAGACAAAATTGTATCAACTAGGGATGAATCGCGCGGAAAGTGATGAGGTGATTTTTCATCTTTTGGAGAATGATTATCTCAATGAAGAGCGATTTGCTTGCGCTTTTGCAAGAGGTAAATTTCGTATAAAACAATGGGGAAAAATCAGAATTACTGGCGAATTAAAATTACGACACGCGTCGGCTTATATTATCAAAAATGCTTTAAAAGAAATCAAAGACGAAGATTATTGGGAGACTTTTGAAAAGCTATCCGAACATCATTGGGATACGATTCGGGAGTCAAATTTTATGAAAAAGCGCAAGAAATTTTGCGATTTTATGATCAGGAAAGGTTGGGAGCAGCCGATGATTTATGCAAAGGTCAAAGAACTCGAAAACCCCGACAAAGACTAGGATTTCGCCGAAATACTAAGCAGAATACTCACGGCATTTCCGCCAAAACCAACCGCATTTACCAAGACTTTTCTAATGCTGGCTTTTTGCGAATTCCTGCCTGTAAAAGGAATTCCTACAAAACTCTGCTCGCGCATCATAAGCAGCGCCAACTCTACGCTCAACATTCCCGAAGCGCCAAAAGTGTGACCGATTTTCCACTTATTGGAAGTTAGCAGCGGTAAGTTATTACCGAAGATTTTCTCAATAGCTTTCATCTCTGACAGATCACCAACTCGAGTACCCGGAGCGTGCATTACGATCGCGTCAACTTCTGAAATATCGATATTTTTTACTGCCATTGCCATTGATTTCTGAAAACAAATTGCATCTGCAGAAATGGAAATATTATGCTCCAAAATCTCTGTAGCATATCCAATTCCTTGAATATATCCCAAAGCATTTTCCTTTTCGCCAATTTCGAGACAGCAGACAGAAGCGCCTTCGCCTAAAATCATTGTATTTTTTTCCTTATCCATATTTAGAGCTTGACAAGGAAATTCCTGCTCTTGATAGGCGTAGATTTTCAGTGCTTTCATTTGAGCAATCGTAAAATCTGTCAGCGGCGCTTCACTTCCACCTACGAGAAATTTCTCCGCCATTCCAGCTCTCAACCACGCAACACCATTGAGCATTGCGTGCAAAGCCGTGGAGCAAGTGATGGAATGCGAAATTTCGGGACCGTCAGATTGCAAATCGTGCGAAACCCAAGAGGAGATATTTCCCAAAGTCGTAACCGGCGACGCAAGTGTATTGACTTTTCCAGTTTTGAGAAATTCGATATGATGTTTTTCGAATAAATCCGTCGCGCCGCGAGAAGAGCCAATGTTGATTCCGAAGTTATCTCCGCTTTTCCAACCTGCGTTTTTTCCAGCCATTCTGGAAGCATATATTCCGTACAAAACTGAATTGTCGAGAAACTTATATTTATGATCCGAATTGCGTAAATTTTGAATTTCTAACTTGCTGCTTTCTGGCAGAAATGCAGCAAAAGCTTGGTTAGCTCCAAAATCATAGATTCCAAAACAATGAGAATCATCGTTGTATTTTTTCCATAAATTTTCTGGCGAATGTCCTAAGGGAGAAATCGAGGCGATGGCAGTAATAGCAATAGGTACCTGCAAAATTGGTTGTGTTTTAGAAATTCTATTTTGAGTAAATCTTGATTATGAACTTACGTGCTCAATAGCTTCTTCTATAGTTTTATAAATTTTATCAAGCTGATCGTCAGTGATAATATAAGGCGGTAAAATATACACGGTATTCCCGACAGGACGCAACACTACGCCATTGTCTATAAAAAAATTGTACAGTTTGTTACGCATACTTCCGTAATACTGCTCATCTTCAGAACTGTGAATTTCGAGTGCAAAAATAACTCCCAAAACTCGCGTCGTAAGCACTTTTGAATGTCCTTTTATCTTCTGCTCGAAGACAAGATGTCGCCGATTTATATGGACAAGATTGTCTTGAATTTCTTTTGTTTGCAATAATTCAAAACTTGCTAATGCAGCCGCACAACCCGTTGGATTTGCCGTAAAAGTATGTCCGTGGAATAGTGCTTTATTAATATCATCGCTATAAAAAGCGTCGAAAACCTCTTGGGTAAAAGTCGTAATTGCCATCGGAATCGTTCCGCCCGTCAATGCTTTAGACACGCACATCATATCAGGTTGGTTTTGCAAATAATCGCAGGCAAATGTTTTTCCTGTTTTTCCAAAACCGGTCATTACTTCATCAGCAATGGTAAGAACATTATTCTTCTTGCAAATTTCAAGTAGCTTATCCAAAGTTTCAGGCTCGTACATCACCATTCCCGCGGCTCCAAGAACCAAAGGTTCGAAGATAAACGCAGAAACTTCGTAAGTGTCGATTACACTTTGCAGCGAGTCGTAACTTTCCTGCTCTTTGCCTTTTGTAGGAACTGGAATTCTAATGACATTCAGAAACATTTCGGCGAAAGCTTGAGTATAGAAGGAAATTCCGCTAGCCGCCATTGCCGCAAATGTATCACCGTGAAACGCATCTTCAAAAGCAATTAAGGTCGTTTTTTTCGAATTCTGATTAAAGAAAAACTGAAAAGCTACTTTTATCGCAACTTCCACGGCTGTAGATCCATTGTCAGAAAAAAACACTTTCTGCTGATTGCTCGGCATCAATTCCAATAATTGTTCAGAAACTTGGATTGCAGGTTCGTGTGTAAAACCGCCAAAAAGCACGTGTTCCAAAGTTGTAAGCTGTTTGTAAATAGCATCTGCAATAAATTTATTGCTATGCCCAAACGGATTTACCCACCAAGACGCGATGGCATCAATGTATTCTTTGCCGTCAATATCGTAAAGTAAAGCACCATTTCCACTTTTTATAACCACGGGCAACGCCGCAGTTTTATGTTGTGTATAAGGATGCCAAATGTATTTTTGATCTTTTTCGAGAAGAGTCATTCTGTAGTTTTTTATGGATTTCTAAAAAATTCTAAGCGATAATTGCTTCTAGATTTTCTCTGAATATATCGGCGTAGTACCCGACAACTTCTTTGTCAAAATAAGGCTCTTCGTCAATGCGCCCGATAACAGGAATTTTGTATTTTGTTTCTATGATAGCTTCCGTTGCTTCATTTTCGTCACCGCTGTAAATCATTCCAGCGACTTCTAGACCTTTGGATTTTAAAGCTTCAATACTTAAGATTGTATGATTGATGCTACCCAAATAATGCCTAGAAACTAAGATCACTTTGTATTCGGGTTTTATCAAATCGATCATACAATCGGTATCATTTAGCGGTACGAATAATCCGCCTGCACCTTCTATGACAAGATTATTCTTGGTTTCGGGCGTTTTGATAGATTCAATTGCAATTTCAATTCCGTCGATTTTGGCTGCAAGATGTGGACTTGCAGGAGTATTAAGCTGATAAGAATTTGAAAAAAGAGTCGTTGTTGAATTCGAAATCAAACATTTTACTTTGCTGGAATCGGAGTTTTCAAGATCTCCCGCCTGAATAGGTTTCCAATAATCTGCTTTTAGCGATTCGACCACAATGGCAGAAGATATTGTTTTGCCAACATCTGTGGATATTCCCGTGATGAAGATTTTCATAATATATGGTTATGACACAAAAATACAAAACCCATTGCAAGGATGGGTTTTTATTTAAGTTCTTTTGCTAGTTATGCTCTACAAATCTATATTTGAACCACTTAGCTTTTCACCGCTTTTACAGTATATCCAGCTTTTCTAAGAAGTTCGATAACACCATTTTGCCCAGGTAAATGTGCTGCTCCAACAGCAAAAAATACAGATTCTTTCTTCATCATTGCTGGCATCATCTGAGCCCAATTGGTATTTCTTTTATCAAGCATCATCTTTTTCATTTCTTGACTCATCATTTTTTCGTCTGTACTCATATCGTACAAGCCTTGAATGTCTTGCTTTTTATAATTGGCAACCATCTTTGCAGTGGTTTGATTGTCCGAAGCTTCCATCATTTCCAAAATATCTTTTACCGAAATTGCTTTTGTAAACATGTCCATTTGAAATTCTACCGTTTCCAATCCAGTTACAAGTTTATTAGCTTTTTTAGCCATTTCTATAAATTCCATTTCGTAGAATTTCAAATCCATACATCCAAAACTTTTACTAGAAAGTACACTCATAACGGTCAAAAGCGTAAAAGAATCGAGCTGTTTTACAGATATTCCAGCGTGTTGCTGTACAATTGCATCAAGGCGTTCAAATTCTTCAGTAGTCAAAGTTTCGCTCAAAGGTTTGTCGCCCATTGCCATTTTTTGCATTGCCGCCATTTGCTCTGGATCAGACAGATCAATCTCCAAAGTCAATTTATCTGTTTTGACAAAAGCTTTTTTCGCCTGCTCTGACATATTAAAATCGGCAGCACATATCATGTGAATTGTACCAAATAAATACGAAGGTTTCGCAAAGCCTTTTCCAGAAACTTCCCATAATACCGAATTATCAAGAGTTTTTGCTTGTTTTTGAGCCCATAAATTTTGAACCCCGAAAGATACTACTAAGAGAAGCACGTATTTTAAATATGTTTTCATATAGGATTTTTTAGAACAACCAATATACTTAAAATTCTCTTTTGCGAAATTAATTTATGTTGAATTACTTTTTTTTCGCTTTCGCTAAAATGATTCGTTTTTAAGTGATAAATCAGCAATTGATAAGAAAATTAGATCTTTTATCAACCATGAAATTTTACGTAAATAATGATAGAACGATTTTCCATTTATAGAAGTTTAAGATACCACCGAAGCTATAATGGACAATCGCTGAGGAAAAACTGCTGCGACTATTGGAAAATTTCCCCAACGAGCAAATTCAAAATTCCATCAATTTGCTGAGTTGTATTAAAACTATGAATACAAAATCTCAATCTTTCCTGACCTGCAGGAACTGTTGGCGACAAAATTGCTTTGACATCAAAACCGTTCTCTTGAAACAAAGCAGCAAGATTTTTTACATTCTCATTTCCTTGCACAATCGCACATTGAATAGATGAATAAGATCGAACAAACAAAGGCGTCAATCCAAGAAGTTTCTTCTGTTGATTGAAGTAAATAATATTTGACCGAAGATTTTTCAACGATGTCGAATAACTTTCCAATTGATTGTAAGCAACCATAATTGTCGCTACCGAATGTGGAGAAAGTCCAGTGGTGTAAATAAAACTACGTGCAAAATTTACTAAGTATTGAGTGAGTTGATTACTTCCTAAAATTGCAGCGCCGTGGCAGCCCAAGGCTTTTCCGAAAGTTACAATTCTCGCAAAAACGCGGTTATGGAGATTTTGAGATTGTAAAAGACCTTGACCTTTTTCGCCCATAACGCCAACAGCATGCGCTTCATCAACAACTAGAAAACAATTATTTTGCTCAGCAATTTCAACTATCTGCTCAATTGGAGGACAATCGCCGTCCATTGAGAAAACTGTTTCGGTTACTATATAAATGGTGTATCCACTAAATCTTTCTATTAGCTCTTGCAAATGTTCACAGTCATTATGTGTAAACTTAATCGCTTTTGCGTTTGACAATAAAAGTCCATCGCGAATAGAAGCGTGACAAAGTTCGTCGTACAAAACTATTTCGCCCCGTT
Source organism: Flavobacteriales bacterium (assembly GCA_038242935.1). GTDB lineage: Bacteria > Bacteroidota > Bacteroidia > Flavobacteriales > Flavobacteriaceae > Flavobacterium. The sequence goes on along the minus strand of JBBSRP010000018.1, from coordinate 1,535 downwards.
GCGGCACCGATCCAAAAAAACCAATATTGGCGTCATATCCCGAATTAAATATCAATGCAGATTCGGATTCGTGAAATTTATAAAGTATTTTTTCGGCTTCGGTATACAAAGAGTGATTTCCCGAAAGCAATCTAGATCCCGTTGCGCCATTTGAGGAAATTCCTTTTTGCAACAGTAGCTTGTGAGTATTCTCAAATATTGCTTTAGACTCCGCAAATCCTAAGTAATCATTCGACGCAAAATCTATTAATGTCGTTTGCTTGCCTAGCTTTCGGAGCGCATTGTCTTCAAGACGTTTGTCAATTTTTTTGGATAGTGAAGATGGAAAATTTTGCATAGTGAGCAAATGTAGGGAGAAAATGGATTTGTTGAATTCTATTTTAATCAAACAACCACATAAAGACTGCAATTATTCCCACAATTGCGAAAATTGGAATAGCTCTTAGAAATGTTACAACAACCTTTTCAATTATTTTCTTTTGAAGGCTATCCGGCTGTTTCTCTGTAATTTTACGTGCTGTTTTTTGCTCTTGAAGATAAAATCTGGGAACTGAATTGGTTTTTAATTCACTATCTTTTTCTAATTCTAGTAATATATTTAATGCATACTCACTAAAATCTTCTTTACTTCCTTTGAACTTGACATCCCTTAAAATTTGGCAACCTGAATTATTAACTGAATCCCTGTAAAGTTTAATGCATTGTTGAATATGAGGTTGATCAGATTCTTCAAAAACCCAATATTGTCCTGCCGTATCCAAGAATCCTGCATAATAATATAGTTCAGCGAGAATATTTCGTAGTCCGATTTCGTTCGGATATTCGTTAATCAAATTTCGCAATCTATCTGCTGCTTTGTATTTCAGACCCTTTTTAAATCTGATTTCGATTTTATATATATTGACATTATCTCCCATAAATCAACTACTTCTGCTGCTCTATTGTTTCTCTAAAAGAAGGATATTTGATAGCTTTTTCTTCTAGAAGATCTACACTTCGATTAAGCATATCTTCAAGTGAAAACTTTAAATTATAATAATTATCTCCATACTCTAGAACATCTTGCTCTTGAAAATCCACGATCAAATCAATATCGTTTTCAGCACTAAATTTATCAGTAAGAATTGAACCAAAAGCATAAAGTGACTTCACTTTATGTGATTTACTTAAATTTAAAATATCTTGTAAATGTCTTTCAATAAGATTCATTTTGATCATTTTTTAAAGAACTAAACGTACAATTGTAAAAACTCCATAATACTTTGGTTGTTGTTTTGCATCTAAATTTACAAACTTCCAATCAAACATACCAAACAAACCAAAAATTACGTAATACTCATTAAAAATAAAATACCTACTTTTCAGATTGCAACGCAACGCCGAATCAGACCGAAAAGAAAACGAATATGATAATAGATAAAGTAAAGTCGAAAGTAAATCTAAATACTCCCGAAGCTAACGCAAAGAGGCGTTATTGGCTTACTTTTTATTTTATAGCTGCAATTGTATTTCTAGCAATTTATCTTCTTGTAACT
>JBBSRP010000017.1:0-22488 GCA_038242935.1 Flavobacteriales bacterium | reverse complement strand
TAGCTGTTCAAAGTAGTCGCTTTTAACGATTTCAATGGTGATTACAGCATTTAAATCGTCTATATTTTCCTTTGTAATATTCATAAGTTTTGATTGTAAAATTGGGTGGCAAAATTAGAACATTTTTGTTTGATGCCCAACTTTTTGCCCACCTCTTAGCATTTTATTTAGATTCTCCTAATAGTCCATCCATTACAGATTGCAAAATAGACAGCAAAATACTGAAAAGTAGTGCAGTCCAGAACGATGCAACCGCAAAGCCTCCTACAATCTCAGAGCATAATAAAATAATAACCGCATTTATTACGAATAAGAACAGTCCCAGCGTTAGTACCGTTACGGGTAGTGTAAACAAAACCATCAACGGTTTTATAAATAGATTTAGCAGTCCCAAAACAATTGCGACAATAATTGAAGTACCAAAACCAGCAACAGCAACTCCGCTCAGAAAGTTGGCTAGAAATAGGACAATCAAAGCAGTAACAACAATTCTAATAATTAAGTTCATAAAAAGCATTTAAGATTTATAAGGCACCTATTTGCCAAGGCATTTTGTCAAAGTTACAGCTATTTCAGCAATTATGTTTACGGTAAAATTCAAGATGTTTTTTTTGGCGTGCCACTTCGGGTCGGGCTATACTCTCCAATCTTTATGCCTTAAAAAAAGGCATAAAGGATTTCGTTTCTATCCCTCACGCGGTTTAGAGTACCATTGAAGTGAGGTTTATTTAGAAATAAATTACAAAAAACAGCTTTAATCTAGTTTAATTTTTCTCAACTAACTTTTTGATTTGATATTCCACAAGCAAGAAAACAGAAAAAAAGAAGCAAAATACACCGAATTTATTTAATGTTAAAACATAGTTTTTATTAAATAGTAGGTATAATAAAATATTGACAACAACCACTATAAATCACCGAAACACCAAATGACGTCCAGCTTAGCGGGCGCTTTTTAGAAGTGAATTTATCAGAACCTAGCCTTTTTAAAAAGAATAGATAAATACTTTGGTAGATTCTAAATATTATTTTCTTCCTTAAAAAAAATTAACGTAAAGCATACTAATTAATAAGAGGCTTAATGCAATTAAAAGTGAGCCTAACATATACCTATTATAATATTGTTTGTAGCTAAGTAATGACTAAAATGGCGCAGTTTTGCAAGATTCGTCTTTTTGACTTTATCCCTAGTCCATTTCTAAACATTTTACCGCATCACTTTTCACAAAATACATAGTTTGGGGTTCAAACAATCTAGGGTTTAAACTGATAGCGTTTTTGGTAATATCTTTTGGATAAGCCTTTATTACTTTCCAATCCGTAATGGTGTCTTTTGATTTTAAATATCCCCTGTAATTAAAATCAACTTCTGCGAAGCGATGACCTGTAAGAGCTAGATAAATCGGGACATAAGCATAAATCGAATCATTTTTAATCGTGAAATTACCAATACCTTTTTTTGTGTATTTTTTTGTAGTTGCAACAAAGTTCGTGTAAAAGTCACAATTGAACGGATCATTGTTTTTAGTCAAAATATAATAAAAACTTTTTACCTTATTATTTCCATTGAAGATGATCATATCTGATGAACTATAATCTGCAAATTCATCGTCTCTTTCCTTGACTAAATCTAAATATGTATTTGTATAAAATCCATCAAACTTTATTTTTGTTGTGTCTAACGGATAATGTGCAATAAACGAAAGTGGTTGGATAGGCTCTTTTATCTTATATGCACAAGCAGATAAAAGAACAATTGGAATTAGAAGTAGTATTTTCTTCATATTAATGGATAAAATATATTTAAAAAAAAAATTAAAAAAATATTCATTACTAGCTAATATATAGTCTACCAGACTTTAAAAAATTTAAATAATACAATCCGAAGTTTCAATCATCAGTTTTATAATTTCTCTCCTTAATAAAATTGAGATTTTCCGGCACCTGCATTTCCGAGCGCTTTTTTAAATAATCATCTTTCGAAAAAGGACCATAAACATTTGACCAGCCACTCTGCTCGCCGGTAAATATAGACTCTTCCTTTTTGTTAATTATCCAATATTGCAGATAAGTGCTTTTTTCAAAAGCTTCTTTATACTCCTTATAATTCATCTCATCTCTCTTCGGATAAATATTAAATGGTCTTTGGGATGCAATTATAAAAGTCGAATCATATCCATATCTTAAGATTGTCTGTGTAATCAGGACAGAATTTTGAGAATTCAAAATAAGTATTGCATATTTTCCGTCATACTCAAGTTTATATCCAGATCCCATATCAACATCTCCAGAATCTGAGCAACTTGACACCAAGAGAATCACTACAATTGTAATAATAGTTAAGAAACTCTTCATAAGATCTTTTTCTAGAATGGCTGTCGTACAATTAAAGTTGAAATTATTTGCTCCTGCAAAAGTAACAGATAGTGACCTCATTATTCGATGAAGCACTGGTTTTAGATAGAAGTCTAAAATGTTTTATCAGTCATATAGATAATGAAGTCATTGCGAAGTATTTTTAGATAATTATTTAGAATAAAAATAATGCGAAGCACATAGGAACCAAAAAAAATGGCTCCACTTACTTATTTCTCAAAGTAAATAGCGCCAAATATATATAAAAAGATCAAGTGTTTTATGCCTCGTCTTTTGTCGTTCTTACCAAGCTTATTCCAGCGAAGAAGAAAACAAAACCTAGCACACCATAAATGATCAGCGATTTATAGCCGCCATCTCCTGAATTAGCAAAAAGCACCGCAGTATAGATTAGCCCGGTAATCCCAAGAAGAGTAAGTATCGCTCCAAAAATTCGTTTAAGATTCATAAGTTAATTATTTAAAAATTATTGAATTCAAATCTAAGTGTTTCACTACCTAAATTATTATATGATTTTAACAATATGTTTTTTGGAGTTCGCGTTTTTCCATTTATCATAAACGTAAAATATTGTTTTTTGATAATTAAAGTTCTCCTGTAATTTCGCCTTCTTGACCTATCAAGTAAATTATTAAAATAGGACAAGGATCACAACGGTATTTTTAACTAATTGTTTTTGATTGCGATCTTCTTGCTTAAATTAGAAGCACAATTATTGTTAAATATAGAATTTTACGACTATATAAGTTGGGATTTGACCATAGTATCCTTATATTTGGAATCCTATTTAATCAAAAAATAATTAATAAAATACTTAAATTATGAAAAAAACTATACTCTCACTACTATTTGTAGCCGGATGTTTTACTGCAAATGCGCAGACTGTACTTTTTGAAGATGGTTTTGAATCTTATGATGATTTTTCGCTAGAATTTGGTGATTGGATTACATTAGATCTTGACGGTGGAAACACATATTTTGGAGGTCTCGCTGTAGGAAGTCAATGGGAAAATGGAGGAAGTCCACAAGCTTTTATAATCTTTAACCCAACAACAGCAAACGTTAGCGATGATTTTGACCCAGAAGAAACCGTAACTTTCGCACCTCATTCAGGAATGAAATATGCAGCTTCTTGGTCAACAATACCATCTGACACAGCAACAGGAAATAACGATTGGCTTGTAAGTCCAGCCGTTACACTTGGAGCTTCTGGAAACGAGTTGACATTTTTTATTAAGTCCTTGGCAGAAGATTACGGTTTAGAGCAGTACAGGACTTATATTTATGCAGGTACAGGTACTCCTTCTCAAGCATCTGATTTTACTGAAATCAGTGAAGGGCAATATGAAGCTCCATTCGATTTTTGGCTAGATGACACATATGATTTAGATACATACGCTGGTCAAACAGTCAGAATTGCAATCAGAAATGTTGGATCAGATATTTATATGTTACAGGTTGATGATTTTAAAATCACCACTACAGATCCACTTTCTGTTAATGACGTATTGTCTAGCAAATTCTCAATGCATCCAAATCCAGCAAACAACTTCTTAAACATCACTTCTGGAGATGCACTTCAAGTAAATGCAGTGAAAATCTCTGACATAAACGGAAGAGAAGTTTTAAACACAACATTTTCTAGCACTGATTAAGCACAAGTAGATGTTGCTAACCTCGCATCAGGAATGTACATAGTTTCTATCACTTCAAACGAAGGAGTAGCTACTAAGAAATTTATGAAAAAATAAATTTTATCAATTAAGGACTAAAGATAAAAATTAAGTATCTTTAGTCTTTAATTATTTTTAATCAATACCTTAAAACTAAATTTTATGAAAAAAGTATTACTCTCAGCAATGGTTTTGGCCTCTACGGCAACTTTTGCGCAAGGTTGGACAGTGCAAAGCACTGGTTTCGCTGAACCATCAAGAGGAATTAGCAATATAGATATTGTTAACCCTTCTACGGTATGGGCCTTAGCTTATGATGGAACTAGCTCTACAAACGACATTCAAGAATTTACAAGAACTACTGATGGTGGAAACACTTGGATTCCTGGAACAATTCCTGAAGCAGATGGATTGATTCTCACAAATGTTTCTGCAATTGATGGTATGACTGCCTATGTAGGTGCAGTTTCTAGAGATGTACCAGGTTTTGGTGGATTGTTTAAAACTACAGATGGTGGAGCATCATGGGAAGGACTTAATGAAGAAAACTATTTAGATGAAGATTCTTTCTTTAACGTAGTTCACTTTTTTGACGCCAACAATGGTGTAACTGAAGGGGATCCAGTAAATGGAGCTTATGAGGTTTTCAGAACTTCTGATGCAGGTGCTACTTGGACTGCTGTAGCTACTCCTGCTCCACAAGACGGAGAATGGGGATACAATGGAGGTAATCCTCATGCTGGAAGTAGTTTCTGGTTTGTAACAAACAAAGGAAATATCTACAGAACAACCGATATGGGAATGACTTTCCAAAAATTTAATACACCTATTACAGATTTTGGCGGAGCTACTGCTAGTGGAAAAATTTTCTTTAGTGATGACAATGTTGGAATGCTAGTGCGCAGTTTAGGTTCTGCTGCAAGCCCTAACTATACAATGTTCAGAACATTTGACGGTGGTGCAACTTGGGATGCTGGTACGCCTTCTACTGCTCCTTTAGGAGCAGGATCTTACGCCTATATCCCTGGATCTCAGGTAATTGTAAAATGTAGCCAAGTTACCACTAACGCGGGATCTGCTTATAGTGAGGACAATGGTGCTACTTGGACTGTCTTTGGAGTAACAGGAAACACCCAAACAGAACAAAAAGGTGTTGTTGAGTTTTTTGACGGAAATACAGGATGGAGCGCTGGTTTTAGCACTGACCAAAACAGTGGCGGTATCTTCAAATTTGACGGTAGCTTTACATTAGGCACAAACGATGTAGCTGCTGCTAATAAATTTACAGCTTCTCCTAATCCAACATCAGGAATGTTAACTTTGTCTAGCGACAATGCTGCAATTTCTGAGGTTTACGTTTTTGATATGCTAGGAAAACAAGTACTAACTTCTACGTTTGATTCAGTAAATACTGCTTCAATAAATATGAGCAGCCTTAATGCTGGTATTTACATCGTATCTACAAAAGATGCAGCTGGAAAAGTTGAAGTAACAAGAGTTGTTAAAAACTAATTCTTACGTTTTATATTAGAAAAGCCCCTTTTGCAAAAAAGGGGCTTTTTTTATGTCGATAGAATAAAACTATTCTTTAAGGAAATTTAAAACTGTAGAATAAACATCATCGGGATTTTCTGCATGCAGCCAATGACCTGCATTTTCTATAGTAATAATATTTGCCTGCGGAAAATGCTTTTTTATAGTAGAAAAATCAGCATCCAAAATATACCTAGACTTGCTTCCTCTCAAAAATAAAGTTGGTCCCTTATATTTAGCATTTTCACTTAAAGCTTCGCCAATACTATCTTTATTTTTAAGAAATACTGGAAGGTTAAATCTATAAGCTAATTGTCCTGGTGTTTTCCAATACAAACTCTTCATAAGAAATTGTCGCGTACCAACATCTCCAACATATTTTGATAAGATATCATCTACGTCACTTCTTTCAGGTTTTTCTTCAAAGTTTACTGCAGATAGACCTTCAAGTATTTCTTCGTGATGAGGTCTATATGCTTTTGGACCTATATCTGCCACAATAAGTTTCTCTACCATTTCTGGATAAGTCGTTGCGAAAACCATTGCAACCTTACCACCCATTGAATGTCCCATTAAATAAATAGAACTAAAATTTTTCTCTTTGCAGTACTCAAGAACATCCTGAGCCATCACCGGATAATTGAACTCTTCTGAACGCAAACTACGTCCGTGATTTCGCAAATCTAAAAGATGTACTTCATATCCCGCTTCTGACCACTTCGTGCCGAGTGTTTTCCAATTGTCAGACATTCCAAGAAAGCCGTGCAGTATAAGCAGCGGACTGCCACTACCTTCAATTTTTGAATATAACATAGTTTTGTTTTTTAATTCGAAATTTATTCTACTTTAAAAATTCTAAATAACGTTTTACAACTGTCTCCATTCCAAAATAAAGAGATTCGGCAATTAAGGCATGACCAATAGAAACTTCAAGAAGATTTGGAATCGATTGCTTAAAGAACGCTATATTATCCAAACTTAAATCGTGTCCTGCATTGATTCCCAAATTTAATTCGTCAGCCAAAACTGCACTGCTGATATAAGTCTTAATGCCATCTTTATTGCCTAATCCATATTGATGTGCAAATTCTTCTGTGTACAATTCAATTCTGTCTGCACCAACAATAGCTGCACCTTCGATCATTTCATGAACAGGATCCACAAAAATTGAAGTCCTGATTCCTTGATTTTTAAATTCCTGAATAATATCTGTCAGGAAATCTTTATGTTTTATAGTATTCCATCCTGCATTGCTTGTTATAGCATCCGGAGAATCTGGCACAAGAGTCACTTGCTCAGGCTTTATAGAATTTACGAGATCGATAAAAGACTTTTCGGGATTCCCTTCAATATTAAATTCGGTAGTAACAATGCTTTTCAGATCTCTCGCATCTTGATATCTAATATGACGCTCGTCGGGCCTTGGATGAATTGTAATTCCTTGAGCACCAAAACGTTCAAAATCCCTTGCCACCTGCAAAAGATCTGGAACATCACCACCTCTAGCATTGCGAAGTGTTGCAATTTTATTAATATTTACACTTAGTTGAGTCATGATTTATATATTTGTATAAATTTAGTTATACCAACAAAAATACAAACTAAGAGCGGTATCAACTAATTTTTGATTATTTTGCAATAAATTAAAGCCCAAATATTATGACTCCAGTTATTGACATGATCCGCAATGACTATAAGGCTCTACAAAGCACTGAGCGAGCTGACTCTGTTCAGGAATTTTTTAATAATACAAACCTCTCTCATTTTCCGGTTCTCCAAAAGGATGAATTTGTGGGCAGCTTGTCGCACAATGATGCAGAAACTTTTACTTTTGACAAAGATATTAATCAATATAAATATACTTTTGAAAACTTTCACGCTCATGCGGAAATTGGACTACTAGATCTGCTCGCACTTTTCGCAAGACATCAGACAGATGTTGTTCCAATACTTGACGAGAACAATCGATATATTGGCTACTTTGAGATTCAAGATATCATTCGGCTATTTAACGAAACTCCTTTTTTACGTGAAGCAGGAACAGTACTCATCGTCGAAAAAGATATACAGGATTATAGTATGAGTCAGGTCGTGCAAATAGTAGAAAGCAATAACGGCAGAGTTTTAGGATGTTTTATTTCTGATAGCACCGGATCTACACTACAGATATCCATAAAAGTTTCGTCTGTTGGAATAAATGAAATAATCCAGACATTTAGGCGATACAGCTACCAGATAATATCAGAGCATTATGAAGATTATTATCTTGCAGATTTAAAAGATCGTTCAGATTACCTGAAGAAATATTTGAGCATATAAAACTTAGAATTCAGAAAATATAATATACGTACTCCTCTATTTATGAAAGTAGCAATTTATGGACAATACTATCAAGAAAGCACTAGACCTATAATTAGGGATATTCTCAGTTTCTTTAACGAGAAAAAAATAGAAATAGTTATCGAAGAATCCTTTCTTGCAAAGATCTACGAGAAAGAATTAGCGTCCAGACCTTATAATACCTTTTCAAGTTATAAAGATCTTGATGGCAGTTTTGACCTATTTATTAGTATAGGTGGCGATGGAACAATTTTGCGTGCAGCTACATTAGTTCGCGATTCAGGAATTCCTGTATTGGGAATTAATGCGGGACGACTTGGTTTTCTTGCAACAGTTCAGAAAGAAAACATTCATGAATTTCTGCAATTTATAATCGAAAAAAAATATACCACTTCGGCCAGAACACTTTTAAGTCTTAGATGTGATCCTGAAATCGAGTCTATTGGAGAACTTAATTTTGCGATGAATGATGTCACCGTTAATCGCAAGGATACCACTGCAATGATTACGATCGAAACATTCTTAAACGGAAGTTATCTAAGTTCTTATTGGGCGGATGGACTTATTATCTCGACTCCTACTGGATCTACCGGCTACTCTTTAAGTTGTGGCGGACCTGTTCTAACACCCGATGTAAGCAGTCTTGTGCTTACTCCAATCGCACCGCATAATTTGACAGCAAGACCTCTGGTAATTCCCGATGATACCGAAATAAGATTACGCGTAACAGGCAGAGAAGATCAATTTCTTGTTTCGCTAGACTCAAGAACATTCTCGGTAAAAAACGAATCAGTGTTGAGAATCACAAAAACTCCATTCAAAATAAATATGGTTGAAATTCCTGAGGAGTCCTTTTTAAAACGTTTGCGTACAAAACTTTTATGGGGCGAAGACAAACGGAATTAAACATTTTGATACTATCATACTATCATTTGTATTAATTCGTTTTGTTTTAGGTATATCCATTGTGTAAATATAATAGACGATAAGTGCTAATTAGTAGCCATATTTATTATATTTGCACGCTATTTTAAATTAAATGAATAGATTATCTATAGTTATTATTTTGGTTTTGAGCGTAAATTTCGCGAAAGCGCAAATTCATGAAATAGGCATTTTTGGTGGTGGCAGCAATTATGTTGGCGATGTTGGCGAAACCCACTATGTAAACCCTAATAAACTTGCTCTTGGTATTTTGTACAAATGGAACAGAAGTCCGCGGCATTCATACAGAATCTCTTATACACAATCAAGTATACACGGAAATGATGCAGATTCAGATGAAGGTAGTCGCAATCAAAGAGACTATCAATTCAAAAATAGTATTAAAGAAATTTCGGCAGGATTAGAATTTAATTTTTTTGAATTTAACTTACATGAATTGGAGGCACAAATCACTCCATATGTATATTCAGGAATATCATATTCATTTTATGACGAACTATATTTTATTAATGGTGAAACTAAAAATGATTCCAACAAATCTACTTTAGCAATACCAATGACTGTTGGTGTAAAAACGAACATCCTAACAAATTTTGTTTTAGGATTTGAGGTTGGAGCACGTTATAGTTTTACAGACAATCTAGATGGGAGCAATCCTAAAAATGATAATTTAAAAGCATACCGATTTGGCAATATAAATAATGACGATTGGTACGTTTTCACAGGTTTTACCCTGACGTATACCTTTGGCGAAAAACCATGTTACTGTGCAGACTAATACAATGATTTCAGAAAAAAAATTAGACAAGAATACACTACCAAAACACTTGGCCATTATTATGGACGGGAATGGTCGTTGGGCAAAACAGCAAGGTTTTCTGCGTACAATAGGACATGAAAACGGAACTAAATCTGTACGAATTACAGTAGAAGCTTGCGCTAAATTAGGGATAGAAGCTCTTACACTTTATGCATTTTCTACTGAAAACTGGAATAGACCTAAGCTTGAAGTACAAACATTAATGAAACTCCTAATAAGATCATTAAAAAATGAAATTAAAACGCTTCAAGACAATAACATCAAATTAAATTGTATCGGCAATATTGACAAACTGCCCTCTTCTGCACAAAAGCAGTTAAAAGAGGTAATAGAGAAAACCAAAAACAACAGCAGAATGACCCTTACTCTTGCGCTAAGTTACGGCTCAAGAGAAGAAATTGTACAGGCTGTAAAAGCGATAAGTGACAAAGTTAAAAATAATATAATTTCATCTGACGATATTGATGAGGTAATTATAAATCAGCATCTTTACACGCAAAATTTACCAGACGTTGATCTTCTTATTAGGACTAGCGGCGAGACAAGAATAAGTAATTTTCTGCTTTGGCAAATTGCTTACGCCGAACTTTATTTTACAGATGTATTATGGCCAGACTTTAGAGAACAACATCTGTATGAAGCAATTGCAGATTATCAAAAACGAGAAAGAAGATTTGGAAAGATTAGTGAACAAATTAAATCATAATTTAGTGTTGAATAAAAGTATAAAAATATTCTTGGGAGTATTATTTTTCGGGGGTATTTTTCAAGCAAAAGCTCAGCAAAATCCATCTTTTGGAGACGGCACAAAATATATTCTTGCTAATATAGATGTTACTGGTAACGTTAGCTACAATCAGCAAACCGTAGTTACTTTTGCAGGACTACAAAAAGGTCAATCACTTACAGTGCCAGGTGAAGAAATAAGTTCGGCAATAAAAAAATTAGGCAAACTAGGTCTTTTTAGCGAAATAGATTTCTACGTATCTAAAGTTCAAGGCGACAGTATTTTTCTAGAACTTAATATAAATGAACTTCCAAAGTTAAGTGAAGTGAAGTTTGTAGGCGTGAAGAAAAATAAAACCGAAGCTTTAATTAAAGATAATAGCTTGACAAAGGGTAAAGTAGTAAATGAAAATTTAATTACTACCAGCAAAAACTTCATCGAAAAGAAATACAAAAAAGATGGTTACTTTAATACTAAAGTTACTATAAGCACCACTGCAGATTCTTCTAACACTGTAAAGATGTTAGTAAAAGTTGATAAAGGGGATAAACTTAAAATTCGACATATCAATTTTGACGGAAATGAGAAATTTACAGATGCCAAATTGCGTAAAGCAATGAAAAACACTAAGCAGAAAAATTTCTTTAGAATTTTGAAATCTTCAAAATATATCAAGGAGAAATACAATGAGGATCTTGTAAAAGTCATGAACAAGTATAAAGAAAAAGGATATAGAGATGCTCGTATTATATCTGATACTGTTTTTTATAACCAAAAAACGAATGACTTATCTGTAAACATCAAACTTGAAGAAGGAAACAAATACTATTTTGGAGATATTAAATTTCTTGGAAACACCATTTACACTGATCAGAGTCTAAGTAAAATGCTAGGAATAGAAAGAGGTGACGTGTACAACGGCGTACTTTTGCAAAAGCGCATTGCTGATAATTCAAAACCAGACGGAAATGATATTACTAACCTTTATCAAAATAATGGGTATTTATGGTCTAATATAAATGCAGTAGAAGTTGGTACTGCCAATGACACAATTAACTTTGAGATTAGAGTTGTGGAAGGGCCAATTGCTTACTTTAACAATATATCTGTTGTAGGAAATGACAAGACTAATGATAAAGTAATATACCGTGAGTTACGTACTCGTCCGGGACAACGTTATAGCAAGGAAGATCTTGTAAGAACGTACCGTGAAATTGGTGCTCTAGGATTCTTTGATCCAGAAAAAATAAATCCTAGACTTCATAATGTAGATGCAAATGCAGGTACAGTAGATGTAGAGTGGCAACTTGTAGAAAAGGGCGCTAGCCAAGTAGAACTTCAAGGTGGTTACGGTGGGGGTGGCTTCATAGGAACATTGGGACTTTCTTTTAATAATTTTTCTGTTCGAAATTTATTTAAAGCAGAAGCGTACCAACCTCTACCTATGGGTGACGGACAAAAAGTAGCCTTGAGATTACAAGGAAGTTCATACTTTCAAACCTATAGTCTTTCATTCTCTGAGCCTTGGTTTGGCGGCGAGAAGCCAGTAAGTTTTAGTACTTCGTTTTCATATAGTAAGCAGTATCTTAATAATTACCAGACACGTTCTGTGGATCGCAGCAAAAGCTTTAACATTATGAGTATGTCTGTTGGTCTTGCCAAAAGACTTCAATCACCAGATGACTCATTTGTATTTTCAAACTCACTGAGTTTTCAATATTACGATTTGAATAATTATAATACAGGTTTGTTTACTTTCGGTAATGGGACATCAAGAAACTTTGCATATACAGTAGGACTGAGTAGAAGTAATAAAGGTAGTAATCCTATCTTTCCTACTTATGGATCAGACATCAGCATTTCGGCAAAACTGACACCTCCATATTCTTTACTGAATGGTGTAGATTACGCTAAATTGGGTGATAAGATTGAGAATAAACTTCAGTACGGGCCTAATAAAGGAATAAATGTTCCTACTTCAAGCACGGGATATGAGGTTCAAGAAGGAGATTATATTAGAGAAACAACAGCAGGATCTGGAATTTATGAAAAAGTAGATAACCCAGCAGATGCAAGTGCGGATCAATCAAAAGTAGATCAGCAAAAATTTAATTGGTTAGAATATTATAAAATAAAGTTCAAAGCAGACTGGTACACGAAAATTTATGATAAATTAGTGCTTCGGTCATTGGGTGAATTTGGATTCTTAGGATCTTATAATAGTGACAGAGGATTAGTTCCTTTTGAAAGGTTTTACGTAGGTGGAGATGGATTAGCAAATTATGCTTTAGATGGTCGTGAAGTAATTGGACTTCGTGGATATCCAAACCAGTCGTTAACGCCTCTAGATGATAAAGGCGCGCAAAATGGTGCAACTATATATAATAAATTTTCATTAGAACTAAGATATCCAATTACACTTTCTGGAGCTGCATCTATTTATGCATTAACATTTTTAGAAGGTGGAGCAGCTTTTGACAATTTTAAACAGTACAATCCGTTTAAGCTGCAACGTTCAGCTGGCGTAGGATTACGTGTTCACATGCCAGCATTTGGATTACTGGGGATTGACTTTGGATATGGATTTGATTCACTTCCTATCGAAGGAATGACCAAAGCTCATGGTTGGGAAACGCATTTTATAATTGGCCAACAGTTTTAAAAACATTTTTTGGCACGATATTTTCTTAAAAACATTAAGTTATGAAGAAACATTTAATATTATTACTTCTAATCGTTGCTGGGTCTGCACAATCGCAAACTCGCGGCGTAAAAATCGGGTATATTGATATGGAATATATTTTGGAAAATGTTCCAGAATATACAGACGCAAAAAATCAACTTGAAGAGAAAGCACTTCGATGGAAACAAGAAATTGAAGTAAAGAGAAATGAAGTTTCCAAATTGAAAGAAGCTCTCAAGTCAGAAAAAGTACTTCTTACGAAAGAGCTTATTGAAGAGAGAGAAGAAGAAATTCGTTTTCAGGAAACAACTCTTTTAGATTATCAACATAAGAGATTTGGTCCAAATGGTGATATGATTGTTCAGAAATCAGTTTTAGTAAAACCAATACAAGACCAAGTTTTCACTGCTGTACAGGATATTTCTGAAGCTAAGAAGTACGATTTCATTTTTGATAAATCATCAGACTTAACAATTCTATTTGCTGCCAAGCGTCATGATATTAGCGACCAAGTCGTTCGTTCATTAACAAGGGCGTCGAAAAGAAGTCAGTTAAGCAAAAAGCAATTGAAGGAAGAAGAGGCCAAAGAAGCCAAAGAAGATATGGTGGACGACAATCCTGCAATGGCGGAAAGGCAAAAGATATTAGATGACAGGAAAGCAGCCAGAGAAAAGCTAATTCTAGACAGAAAAGAAGCTGCAGCCGAAAAGAGGAGATTATATGAAGAAAAACGCGCTCAACTACTTGAAGAGCGTGAAGCAAAAAAGAATGGCACATATATTGAAGGAGGTAAAACAGAGACAAAGGCAACTGTTATTGATGGAGGTAAAACAGGGACAAACACCCCGGTAATTGATGGTAGCAAAACAGAGACCGACAATGCCGTCAATCCTGCAGAAGAGCAATTAGAAAATAAACAAGAAGCAGCAGACCCAAGAGCAGCTGCAGCTATTGAAAGAGCGAGAATACTTGAAGAAAGAAAACAAGCATTGGAAGAAAGAAAAGCGAAAGTGCTGAGAGATCGCGAAGAAGCAAAGAGATTAAGAGAGGAACAATTGAAAAATAAATAAACAATAAATTACTAATACTATTTAAACATGATGAAACAAATTAAATCTTTACTAATAGCTGCTGTCTTTGTACTAGGAGCAAGTCAAACAGTATCTGCACAAGCAAAAACAGCTCACGTGGATGTTAGTGAAATTATGACTAAAATGCCTGCAATGCTAGATGCAAAAAAACAACTAGATAAACTTGGTGAAACGTATGATGCAGAATACAAAGTAATGCTAGAGGAGTACCAGGCAAAAATTAAAAAATACGATCAAGAAGCTACAACTCAAACTGACAAAGTGAATGAGGAGCGCGCAAGAGAGGTTCAAGACATGCAAAAAAGAATTGTTGATTACCGTGACAATGCACAAAAAGAACTACAAACTAAAGAACAAGATATTACTAAACCAATCATTGATAAAGTGAGATCTTCAATCAAGAAAGTTGGTAAAGCAAAAGGATATCAGTATGTTCTTAATGGCTCTGAATTACTTCTTGCAGACGGTCCAAACATAACTGCAGACGTTAAAAAAGACTTAGGATTCTAGAAAATTTTCCGATAACTAATATTAAAACTGTTCAGCATATGTTGAGCAGTTTTTTTTTACTTTTGTTTCTATGACAAATTCACAACCAATTGGATTATTTGATTCTGGAGTGGGCGGTCTTTCTATCTGGAAAGATGTTACTCACTTACTCCCTGCCGAAGACACAATCTACCTCGCAGACAGCAAGAATGCACCATATGGACAGAAAAGCAAAGAAGAAATTTTGGCGTTGAGCTGCAAAAATACCGAATTACTTATTGAAATGGGGTGTAAGATTATAATTGTAGCCTGCAACACTGCCACGACAAATGCTATCAAAGAACTTCGGGCAAAATACAACATCCCATTTATAGGAATTGAACCTGCTTTAAAGCCCGCCGTTAATCAATCTAGGACACAAATAATAGGTATTCTTGCTACACAAGGGACATTGTCAAGCGAGTTATTTGCCAATCGAGTAGCAGAATATAAACGGACTACTATAATTGAACAGGTAGGTCTAGACTTGGTAAATCTGATAGAGCGCGGCGATATAGAATCTCACGAAATGACTAATCTATTAGAAGAATACCTTAATCCCATGATCGCTCGCAATATTGATTACCTGGTATTAGGATGCACCCACTACCCTTTCCTTATACCACAGATCAAGAAAATTCTTCCAGATACCGTTACTATAATTGATTCTGGAGCAGCAGTTGCAAAGCAAACAGAAAAATTATTAACCCAATCGGCGGGATTAAAAGGCGGTGCAAAAGGTGTTGCAAGATTTTTCACAAATGCAAATACTACAGTTATGTCCCAACTATTAGGACATACCAGGAATATCCATTTTAAAGAATTTTAAGCTACTCTTTATGCCAGCCAGAGTACATTAAGTAATTGTTTGCGATCCGTCCAATTTCTCCTGCAAACGCTGACTCATCAATATCTTTTACCTTCACAGCTGGTACGCCGGCATAGATGCTCCCCGCTTTTACTATTGTATTTTGAGTTAATACAGCCCCAGCCGCAATAATAGAATTTGATTCTACCACACAGTTGTCCATTACAATTGCCCCCATTCCGATTAATACATTGTCATGAATGATGCACCCATGAACAATTGCGTTATGACCGATAGAAACATTATTGCCTATTACAGTGGGATGTTTTTGATATGTACAATGAATTACCGCTCCATCTTGGATGTTAACTTTGTTTCCAATGAGAATAGAGTTTACATCAGCACGCACAACCGCATTATACCATACACTGCATTCTTTGCCAAAACTAACTTCGCCTATAATTGTAGCATTCTCTGCAATAAAACAGTCCTCAGGTATACCTGGGCTCTTACCTAAAATTGATTTGATTATCATATGTATTTTAAAAAAGAAGTCCCGAAAAATTAAATTCGGGACTTGATTATAAGAAAATTGAAAGTACTAATTAATTGCTGGACAATGACAGTCATACTTTTCACGTTGGCAGAATAAATCTATTCCAAGAGTGATTTGGTGAAAACCTCCATTATCAAATTTAACATTTCCTAGCAATGCTGAGTAGGTATATGCAAACATAAAATTCTTATAATTCACACCTATAATAGGTGTTATGTATTGCAGCTTTTGATCAGAGATTCCATTACCATCTACAAACTGAGCTCCGTCTAAACTTCTTCTGTAAGACACACCACCCCACAGTTTCCCAAAATTAAGATCTTTGTAAACTTTCATATTGAAGTCGATTGTTTTTTCTTCGGTTTCACTAACTGCTTGAAAAAGAACCGATGGTTCAAAGCTTAGAGTTTCAGAAGTAGAGAATGTATATCCTGCACTTACCAAGAATTTTCTAAGGTTATCACTTTCGATATCGCTGTAGAGTTCGCGCTTATTCGCAAGAACGTTTTTCACAGTTACATGAGCATAGAATTCCAAATAGTTATATGAAGCACCTACATCTACATTAAAATAAGAATCTTTCTGCACTATTGTGCCGTCCACATTTGGATCAAACTGTCCTGAAGCTAGAAAATCTGTTTCGTCTAATTGACTCTGAACAAGACCAGCACTCATACCAAAAGACAATTGGTTTAAATCTACCATATCACGTGAAAACATAATGTGGTGCGCATAAGTAAGTTTTGCTCCTTTCTGGGAATGATACCCGTTTCTATCGTTAAATAAGATAACTCCTATTCCAGAGCGTTCTCCGACTCTTCCATTAAAACTAAGCGTTTGTAATGCTGGAGCATCATCTGTGCCAAACCATTGTTGCCTGGCTGTTCCTCTAATTTTCGCACAGTTTGCTGCACCAGCCATTGAAGGGTGAATTAAATAATAATTATCAGTTAGATAATCAGAATAAACAGCGATTCCTTCCTGCGAAAATGACAGCTGTGACAATAATAATAGTAATACTAAATACCTCTTTTTAAAATTCATGGGGGTTATCGTTTTAATGAGAAATGGGCTTTAAATTCTTTGTTTGTTCCGTTTTCTAAATAGAACACTGTAAACCAGTAGTCTGATGAAGGAAGTAGCTTTCCGTTGAAAGTTCCATTCCATCCCTCGCCACTAGGACTGATTTGTTTAATAAGTTTTCCGTAGCGATCAAATATATAAATTTTTGCGCTTAAATCACTTGCTAAGGTTGTAATATTCCAAGTGTCGTTTATGCCATCTCCGTTTGGCGTAAAGAAGTGTGGATAGTTGATGGCAAAAACTTCAAGCACTAAATCATCTTCACATGAGTTTTGATCATGTACCTCTACTGTATGTGCGCCCGGTGTAATATTGGGGAAGATTCCGTCATTGTCTAAGAATGGACCACCATCTAATGAGTAAACATAATCTCCAAATCCTTCTACCGTAACAGTAAGTGTTTGATTGTCGCTAAAAGCATTTGTTACTGTAAAGCCTGCTCCTACCGGCACTGCAGGTCCTGATTTGATAACTGTAAATGTTCCCGCTGCTGATGGACATCCCAACGCTGATACACTTGTGGCAACTACTGAGTAAACTCCTGGAGCAATTGTGTCAATGCTGTAGGTGGCACCTACTGCTCCTGGAATTACATCTCCAGCCAATGACCACTCAAATGTGTAAAGTGCTGGGTCCAGATTGCTGTCTAATACTAAACCGCTGTTTAATAATCCGGTTACAAAGTCAACACATAATGCGTCAGCGTCTGCAGTAATTACTGGGTTTGGCAAAGCTTCTATTGTAATGTCTACTTCTACAGGAATTGATCTACATCCGGTCGTGGTATTGTTTACCGCTGCAAATACTATTGATGTACTTGCCGGGTAAGCAGTAGCTGGGTCAATTGCATTTGTTCCGCCTTGAGCATCTTCTAGAGTTGGGTAGTATGAAACTGTGAATTCTGGTGCTGCTTGAGCTCCTAAAATCTCTGTATCAAACAATGTCTCTAAATCAATAATCAAGATTCCATCAACGTCAGTATCACATGCAACGTATGCTGTTGGCGTTGTTGCTACTGCACCTTCGGCAACTACTAAAGTTACCACGGCAAATGACTTGCATTCTGTATCTCCGTGTGTAACTGCTACCACAATATCCTGAGGATTGGTGATATTAGTATAAAGATTATCCAATTGATTGATGTCTGCTTCTGCATCTGCTTGGTTTAAATAGTAAGCAAACGCAAAGTCGGCAATGTCTTGCCCTTCTTCTAAAACTTCGTCATTGTGAGTGTCTAATGTAAACTCTGCCGTTCCCGTTGCTCCGATATCACAGAATTTGTATTCTGTCGGATCGTTTAGGATTGGAAGTCCATTGACAAGAATATTCTGTTGAATGATTACATAACAAGCGTCGCCCAAATAGTTAAGAGAAGCATTCATTATTTTGATCCAGATCGTTCCTGCTGCTCCTGTATAATTTGTAGGATCTGCAATTGCATTGACGCCATCAATAGCATCTTGTTCTGATAAATAATATTCAAACACTAAGTTTGGATCTTCATCTGCAATATACTCTTCGTTTTGTGTCAAATCAAAGATTCCTTCTCCACTACCCAGAGTGTCTTCACAACCTTCAATGTCCAATCCAGATAAATCTGTAAGTGGAGTTGGCAATGGCAATACTCGAATATCCATTGTTGTGTAGCTGATACATCCGTCTGCAGAGGTTACCATTACACCCAATGTTTGTGCATTGGCAATATTAGTATATTCTGTAGGGTCTGTAATAACATTTGTTCCGGCTAGTGCATCTGCATAACTTGGGAAATACACAATACTGTATTCTGTTGCTGTTCCTACAATCTCTTCATTTTTTACCGTAAGGTCAAATACCGTTTGTGGCAATGTGGTCGTTGGTCCGTCATCACAAAGTGATAATGGTGTTGGACGCGTTAGTACGATTGGCAAGTTGACACTGATTTCAAAACTCTTAACAGCAAAACAATCGCTATTGTCATCATCTACTCGAACCCAAATTGTCTGAGGATTTGAAGTATTTGTATAGAAAGTATCTTGAATAATCGGTGCTAGTCCAGCGTTGGCATTATCCTCACTTGTATAATATGTTACTATATAAGGTCCTGCTCCTGTTTGTGCGTCTAGTATAATTTGATTTTGAACGGTAAGATCAAAAGTGGTATAACCATCTTGAGGATTGCTGTCCTGATCACATTGTACAATTGGGTCAAGTGCTGGAACTTTTGGTGCTGCTGTTACATTAAGCTCAATCATTAATACGCTGAAACATCCTGTAATATTATTCTCTGCACGTACCCAGATAAAGTCTATAAAAGCAGTTGTATTATCATAAGGACTTGATAAGCCGTTGCTTGATGTAAGCGCATCTTGCTCGGTAAGGTGGAAGGTCACTGTTGTGTTTGGTTCTCCTTGTAATAGATCGGCAACAAGTGCATCTAGATCAAAAGTGGCAAAACCATTTCCGTCTTGGTCACATTCTGAAACTGCGTCTGTTGGTGGGTATAAAACCGGTAGCGGCTCCACACGAAGATCCATTCTACTAAGGACGTAACATCCTGTAGCTAGATTTTCTACTCGTACCCAAATAGTTTGAGCATTGCTTACATTGGTATATAGATAAGGCAGCGCATTGGTTTGTGTCAGAGCATTTGCTTGATCAAAATAGAAACTTACTTCCATTCCGTCTTGTCCATTAAGGATCATCGGGATGGTAGACTGAAGGTCAAATTCTTCTTTCTGATCTCCAGGATTGTTTACATCACAAAGTGTGTAAGCTGGAATTGGAGCTGCTACAAGTGGCAGTGCATTGACAATTAGATCCAACGAAATAACATCAAAACATCCTGTGTCATTATTCTCTACACGTACCCAAATTGTTTGAGTATTGGCAACCATATTTGTGAAAGAAGTCGTGCTTGTAATCACATTTGTTGCTGCTTGCGCATTTGCTTGTGTAGTATAGAAAGTAACAGTGTGTGTTGTAGGATCAAGAGTGTTTAAAATTCCATCAATTGCTGTTGTTAGATCGAAAGCGGCAAATCCATCGGAGTTGTCATCACAAACTTCCAAAGCTGGAATTTCGGTGGCAACCGGTGTATTATTTACAATTAATACAAGTTCTACAATATTGGAACAACCTGTAAGTGTGTACGAAACGTTTACCCAAATTGTCTGAAGGTAAGGAACGTTGTTATCGTATATAGGACTTAAAGCATTTTCTCCATATAAAGCATCGGTATCTGTTTCGTGATACGTAATTGTAACACCTGCAGGTACTGGACCTCCACTAATTTGCTCATTAGCATCAGTAAGATTGAATGTACTGAAGCCATCGCTATTTGGATCACAAACCTCTAGAGGTGTTGGCGTATTTGCTGTTGGTCCTTGTGTAACATTAAGTTCTACTTGCGTAGTATTGTAACAGCCTGTTGTAGTATTTTCTACTCTAATATAAATAGTAGCAGGTCCACTAACATAAGGATTTGGCAAAGGATTAATAGCATCTTCTGCATCTTCAATAGTTAAGTGATAGGTTACCACTACTCCACCTGCACCACCTGTAACTTGAGGATTGTTCAAAGTAAGATTAAAAGATGCAATATTTTCAACACCATTGCTACAACCATTCATCACCGCTGGCTCGAAAGCATCTGGACGTGGATTGACAACTAGGTTAAATGAAGTAACAGCAAAACATTCTGTTTCTGTATTTTCTAGTCGAACCCATATCAGAGCTGATGGACTATCATAAGGAACAGCCGTATCGATTTCTGTACCAGCAACTCCCCCTTGAGCAAGTGCTTGGGTTGTGTAATAGGTAACGCCAATATTGGCCTGACCATTAATGATCGCTGCTGTCATAGTAGACAAATCAAACGACTCCATTCCATCTGCTGGAATACTTGTTTCACATAATTGATATGCTGCAATCGGAACGATCTCAGGTTTTGTATTTACAATTAACACCAATGTTGTAACACTAACACATTCTGGTGCCAATGGATCAAAAACACGTACCGTTAACGTATATGTGTTTGGATTTATAATTTGGTAATTCGTAGGAGTAGGAATCGGAGTAAGAGACGTAGAAGTTTCAAAATACTCAACTGTCAATCCTGTACCAACACCTGCAATCTCGTCATTCTTTAAAGTTAAGTTGAAAGAGGCAAGTCCATCGTAGTTGTCATCACAAACTTCTAGAGGAGTAGGGTCAGTGATGGTAGGAGGATTTCCTACTGTAATAGTAGCAGTAGCAGTTTGATCTTGCGAACATGCAGACGCAGAAGAATCACTTACATTTAGAAGATTTACATCAATTTGTCCTACAACAGCAGTAGAAATTGGTATAGATATAGAATTTCCCGTAGTAGTTGTAATTGTTTGTGACGCACCACCATCAATATTATAAGTAAAAGTATATGGCGCAGTCCCGGCAGCTCCTGTAAATGTTACCATTGGTTCTGGCGTGTTTTGACAAACTGAAGCAGTACCAGTTATTGTAGCAGTAGGTAAAGCTCTTACTGTAATTGTTGCAGTACCTGTTTGCAGCTGTGTACAACTTGGAGTACCTACATTCTGCACACTAACCAATGTATATGTGGTATTTCCAACAGTAGTAGTTGGAACTGTTATTGTTGCAGTATCACTTCCGGCATTACTTGTAATTGTCTGTTGTGCTCCATCATTTACTGTGTAAGTAAATGTGTATGGAAGTGCTCCTCCTGCCCCTGTAAAAGTTATTGTAGGATCTGTATCATTTTGACACACATTAATAGTTCCAGCGATTGTTGCTGTAGGAAGAGGCGCTACGTTAATTGTAATTGTCTGAGAAACGCCACCTGTACAACCAGTATCACCGGTTGCACTTACTAATTCAACAACTGTTGTAGCTTGTATGTTAGGTAGTACTAGAGTATTGTTTGTTGGCGAGACAGTAATTGATTGTTCTGTGCCACCATTAATTGTATAAGTAATTACAGTACTTTCTGCTGCATTAAAAGTAATCGTTACAGACTCTCCAATACAAATTTCAGTATCGCTTGCAGTTATTGAGGCTCCACCTCCATCACCTACGATCACGATTATTTCTTGGAAAGGTCTGCAATCGATAGCTACAGGAGTAGGATTTGCAATTGCGTACACATAATATGTTCCAGGAATATTCGGAAGTGATCCAGGCGTTCCTAGTACTGGAGCATCATAAAATGCAAAACCATCAACATCTGACGTATTTTGATGTATATTTCTTCCTTCTTTGAATTCTTTTTTTTCCTATAGAATAACAAAAACGATCATTGTCTAAACTTTTTTTATTGCAAAAACTGTTACTTGCGGCCCTTTTGTT
>JBBSRP010000016.1:0-22678 GCA_038242935.1 Flavobacteriales bacterium | reverse complement strand
GTCGTATGTTTGTGGTTGTGGTAAAACCGATGGAATTCCTTGTTGAATCTGTTCTTTAAAAGTCATTATCAAGTTTCGTTATGTTGTTTTGTACGTGGTAATTTTATGCGTTAGGATGTTGCAATTTGTTTGAGCTCCTTTCTGTGAAACAGAAAGAGCGAGTTGCAACAGCCCGCCCGCATTTTTTATGCGGGAACGCCCAAATTCTATTTATTTAAATCGTTCAAACCTGTCTTTTTATTAAAGCCGTAAGGACAATGTCTACAGCCATTTTTGCAGCAATAGCCGCGCTTAAGATGATGAGCTTCGGTAAAACATTTGTACCCTTCGGGCGTTAGATAATAATCTGCCTCTGGCGCAGTATTTTTTTCTTTATCTTGCTTGTCCATAAAGACAAAGTTATAAAACTTAAAAGAATGTTGATACTTCAGAGCCGTTATTTAATTCCGAAAGGTTTTAATGGGCTTACTATTTTTCCGTTTGTGATTGTTTCTGCTCAGGCGGATCTCTCTGACAAGGTGTTAATGAATCACGAGCGCATACATCTGAAGCAACAATTAGAGCTTGCTATCTTACCATTTTTCATTTGGTATTTTGTCGAATATTTGCTGCGATTGCTTCAATTTCGAAATAGGCGAAAATCGTATAGAAATATTAGTTTTGAAAGAGAAGCTTACGCGAATGAAGGAAATATGGAATACTTGCAAAATCGGAAGTTTTGGTCATTTCTGAAGTACTTATAATGTTTTATGTGGTGTTTTTTTAATTTATGCTTTCGCTAAAACAGGAATTGTAAACTATTTTATTTTGGTCATTTTTGAAATATTAAAATACACTAAAATCTGTTTTTTAATTTAAGCTTTCGCTAAAATAAGAATTGTAGACTAGGAGATTTTGCCTCTTTCTGAAGTATTCTTAATACTCTAAAATGTGCTTTTTCAAATTAAGCTTACGCTAAATTAGGAAAGGCAGAGCACTTATCAACTTCAAGTATTTGACTATTTCGGAAGCACATTCACTGCAGAAACCTTGATTTTAACGGATCTCTTGAGTAATAAACCTTAGATTTGCAGAAATGCTTGCTTTTTCGATGAATCAAAAAATTTCTATTTCTTTTCCAAATAATATTTCGGTTGAAATAAAGCGCGAAGATTTGTTACATCCGTTTATTTCGGGGAATAAATTTCGAAAATTAAAATACAATATTCTCGAAGCACAGAAGCTAGAAAAGAAAATACTTCTTACTTTCGGCGGTGCTTTTTCCAATCATATTGCAGCGGTTGCGGCGGCAGGCAAGAAGTACGGTTTTGAAACCATCGGAATCATTCGCGGAGAGGAATTGTTTGATAAAATTGATACAAATCCGACTTTGACTTCTGCTCAAAACTGCGGGATGAAATTTGAATTTTGGACGCGAACAGATTATCGAAATAAAGAAGACGAAAACTTGATTGCTGATCTTCGTGAAAGTTATGGAGATTTCTACTTAATTCCAGAAGGCGGCAAAAATAGTTTGGCAGTAAAAGGCTGTGAGGAGATACTCACAGACGAAGACGCAAAATTTGGTTATATTTGTTGCGCAGTGGGCACAGGTGGAACGATTGCGGGTCTCATAAATAGCAGTTTGCCACATCAGAAAGTTTTGGGATTTCCAGCAGTGCGTGCAGAAAATCTTGGAGAGGTTATTGATGCGGTGGTAAATAATAAAAGGTGGAATTTGATTTGCGATTATCACTTTGGTGGTTATGCGAAAATTAATGCACAATTAGTAAATTTCATTAATGATTTTAAGGCGCAAACAGCGATTCAATTAGATCCTGTTTATACTGCGAAGATGGTTTTTGGCGTTGTAGATCTTATAAGTAAGGATTACTTCCCAGAAAATAGCAAAATTTTGCTGATACATACTGGAGGTCTGCAAGGAATCTCAGGAATGAATAAATTTTTAGAAAAGAAACAACTACCTATAATTCAATAAAATGACTAGAACTATTTTTATTTTACTGTTCAGTATGCTTTTATTTAGCTGCGGCGCAAGTAAATCTAAGAAAAAATCTCACTCAAAGAAGCACAAGACAACCAAAACGGTCACTCGAAAACCGGCGGTTAGAAAACCGACCGTAGTAGTCTCAAAACCCAAAAGTAATTCTTCATCCTCAGAGGTTTTGACTGCAACTTCACGAGTACAAGTAACCACCGAAATTGTCAATGCCTATATTAGTAATTACAAAGGAATTGCACAAAGTAATATGCGCGATTATGGCATTCCGTCTAGTATTATCATCGCACAAGGAATTTTGGAATCAGGATCTGGCACCGGAACATTGTGTATGAATGCAAATAATCACTTCGGAATAAAATGTCACACTGGATGGGACGGACCAAGTGTAAAACACGATGACGATAGCGAGCAAGAATGTTTTAGAAAATACAATCATCCATCAGAATCGTACCGTGATCACGCTTTATTTTTGACTGGTCGTTCACGATATAATTCACTTTTCTCACTTAAAAAAGATGATTATATAGCTTGGGCAAGAGGTCTTAAAAATGCAGGTTATGCAACAGATCCAAAATACCCAGACAAATTAATTAGTATAATTGAACGTTACAGACTTGACAGATATGACGCCGAAGTTATGGGCAATAAAGTAGATCTCGCAGATTATGCTTCAAACGATGACAGTTATTACGAAGTAGTAAAAGGCGACACGATGTACTCAATTTCGAAGAAATTTAATATTAGCATCGAAAGCCTCCGAGTTAAAAATAAGATTATAGACAATGCCATTTCAATTGGCCAATCATTAAAGATAAAATAAGATGTTGTATAAAAGAAGCAGTGCATTATTTGCCGATGCAGAGACTGTAATTCCAGGAGGTGTGAATTCTCCAGTAAGAGCGTTTAAAGCTGTAGGTGGAACGCCGATATTTATAAAAAGTGCAAAAGGAGCTTACCTTTTTGACGAAGATGGAAATAAATATATTGATTATATAAATTCGTGGGGACCGATGATTTTGGGGCACGCTTATGATCCAGTTGTGGAAGCTATAACAGAACGTGCAAAGTTAGGAACTTCTTTTGGAGCACCAACGGCACTAGAAACTGAAATTGCAAAACTAGCAGTTTCGATGGTTCCGAATATTGATAAAATACGTTTTGTTAATTCAGGAACTGAAGCTTGTATGAGCGCGGTGCGTCTTGCAAGAGGTTTTAGCAAACGCGACAAAATAATAAAATTTGCCGGTTGCTACCACGGGCATTCCGATTCGTTTTTGATTCAGGCGGGAAGTGGAGCTATAACATTTGGTTCACCAAACAGTCCTGGTGTAACTGCAGGAACGGCTCAAGATACTCTTTTGGCTAGATTTAATGATTTAGAAAATGTTGCGCATTTGCTTCGTGCTAATAAAAATGAAGTTGCTGCAATTATTGTTGAACCCGTCGCTGGAAATATGGGATGTATTCCTCCGGCAGATGGTTTTCTAGAAGGTCTAAGAGCTTTATGTAATGAGCACGGAGCATTGCTTATTTTTGATGAGGTAATGACGGGATTCCGTCTTGCAAAAGGTGGAGTTCAAGAACTTTATAATGTAAAAGCTGATATTGTAACTTTCGGAAAAGTAATAGGGGGTGGACTTCCAGTAGGAGCGTTTGCTGCTCGCGAAGAAATAATGAATTATCTAGCACCTTTAGGACCAGTTTATCAAGCGGGAACACTTTCTGGAAATCCACTTGCTATGGCAGCTGGACTTGAAATGTTGAAAGCTTTGAATAACGATCCCGAAATTTACACAAGAATCGCTGAGAAAACTGAATATCTAGAGATTGGAATTCGTAAAGTTTTGGATGCTTCAAATGTTGATTTTACAATCAATCGTAAAGGTTCGATGATTTCTGTTCATTTTGCTGCAACTCCAGTAACTGATTTTAATAGTTCGGTTGCGGGCGATAATGAAACCTTTAAAGCATTTTTCCACAGTATGTTGCAAAGCGGTGTTTATATTGCACCTTCTGCTTACGAAACTTGGTTTATCACAGATGCATTGAGTTATGAAGATTTAGATCATACAATATCGGCTGTTGCAAAATTTGCCGAAGAGCAGAAATAAAATCATTAGATCATAAAAAATAACGGCTGTAGATACGTTACAATGCAATGTATCTACAGCCGTTATTGTCTTATAGAGAATTGTAGTTAAACGATTCTCATGAATTATTTTTTTGTAGTAGTAGCAACTCCAGTTAAGCTTTTTAGAAGCGTTGGATTGCTCTCCAATTTTGTCATTTGAGCAGGAGTAAGAATGTGTGTGAGGTTAGCCATCGTAGATTGCTTTACTGCGTCTTTACGCCCTTCAGAAAGATTTGTACTTTGGTAAGCATCATGCTTAATTGCAAAATACATGGCTAGTTGATTTTGTTGATCTTGCGTAAGCACAACATATTCTGATAAATTTTTCGCGTCAATTTTTCCGGCTTCTTTTGGATCTTGAGTTTGTGCATTTGCAGAAATTGATACTACAAACATAAATGCTATAACAGAAAGTATTTTTTTCATCTTTAACTTGGTTTTGGATCATTAATTAGTTCAAAAATATATTATTTAAACCGATAAACAAATTATTTTTAAAGTTTTGTTAATAAATAGAGTTATTAAAAATTGGAGTATGAAGATTTTACGAGTAATAAAACGGAGTCAGTTCACATTGAAAGACTTGGTTTGATTTTTATATTGAGTTAAAATTAGTTTACTAAAACAACCGTTTTATCAGCTCCTTCAACCATCACTTTTACAATACTATTTTTGGTCAAAGCCTTCATAGCATTATCCCATTTCTTTCCGCTCAAACCTGCTTGATTTTTTAATTCAGCAAGAGCTATTTCTGGTGTTTCTTTCAGTAAATTATAAATTACTTTTTCTTCGTCGCTCAGGTCAAGCGCCTTCTTTTCTGGTCTCATTTGTGGAAACAGAAGTACTTCTTGAATTGAAGCATTATTTGTCAAAAACATCATTAGTCGATCCATTCCAATTCCCAATCCTGAGGTAGGTGGCATTCCGTATTCTAGGGATCTTAAAAAGTCAAAATCAATGAATTCTGTAGCTTCATCATCTCCATTTTGCGCAAGTTTTAACTGATCTTCAAAGCGTGCTCTTTGATCAATCGGGTCATTAAGTTCAGAATACGCATTTGCAACTTCTTTCCCACAAACCATCAATTCAAAACGTTCTGTAAGCTCTGGATTGTCTCTGTGAACTTTACACAACGGACTCATTTCGATTGGATAATCAGTAATAAATGTTGGCTGAATATAATTTCCTTCGCATTTTGCTCCAAAAATTTCATCAATCAGTTTGCCTTTGCCCATGGTTGCATCAACTTCAATTCCCATTCCTTTTGCAGCATCAAAAAGTTCTGTTTCAGATTTTCCAGAAATGTCAAAACCTGTAAATTGCTTGATAGAATCTGTCATTGTAACACGAGCATAAGGTGCCTGAAAATTGATTTTATGTTCTCCAAAAGTAGCAGTACTTTCGCCATTTACAGCAATTGCACAATGCTCCAAAAGGTTCTCTGTAAAACGCATCATCCAGTTGTAGTCTTTGTAGGCTACATAGATTTCCATCGCCGTAAATTCAGGATTATGAGTACGATCCATACCTTCATTTCTGAAGTTTTTTGAGAATTCATAAACCCCTTCAAAACCTCCGACAATCAGTCTTTTTAGATACAATTCGTTTGCAATTCGCATATATAATGGAATGTCAAGCGAGTTGTGGTGTGTCATAAATGGTCTTGCTGCAGCTCCACCGGGAATTGGTTGCAGGATTGGAGTTTCTACCTCCAAATATCCTTTATTATTAAAAAACTCACGCATTGCATTAAACAATTTTGTGCGCTTAATAAATGTTTCTTTTACGTGATCATTTACAATTAAATCCACATAACGTCGACGGTACCTTTGTTCAGGATCCGAAAATGCATCGTGAATTTTACCATCAGCATCTGTTTTTACGATTGGAAGTGGTTTCAACGCTTTTGCAAGGACAGTCAGTTCGTACGCGTGAATAGAAATTTCGCCAACTTGAGTTTTGAAAACCGTTCCACGAATTCCTATAAAGTCACCAATGTCTAATAGTTTTCTGAAAACTGTGTTGTACATCGTACTTCCCTCGTCATTGCTTACATCATCGCGTGCAATATAAACTTGGATTCGCCCTTCAGAATCTTTTAATTCTGCAAACGAAGCTTTACCCATAATTCTGCGCGACATCATTCTGCCAGCAAGAATTACTTCTTTTCCTTCAAATTTTTCAAATTTTTCAAGAATTTCTGTGCTATAATTGGTAGTAGTGAATTCTGCTGCGGGATAAGGTTCGATTCCCAAGTCGCGCATTTGCTGCAATGCTTCTCTACGTAGTATTTCCTGTTCTGATAATGCCATTGTCATATTTTAAGGCTGCAAAGATAGGATAAATTAAAAATTTTTAAAGAATCTGATTAACATATAGTGTTTAAGGTCAAATTTGAGCCATAATTTTTTGTTTTTACTCGAAATGTTCGCTGCCTTATATTTTCACTTGAGCGTTGATAGTGAAAATGTGTAGTTTTTCAGACGTTCTCTTTTTCTAAATATCTTCAGCAATTACGACTGTGCCTTTATTGATATCTGTACCTTTGTTGTAGTAAATAAAATTAGTAATGAACAAAATAGTATTGCTCGAAAATTTAGGTCTTGCAGATTACAAAGAAGTCTGGAACATTCAGGAAGATCGCTTTAAAGATGTTGTGGCAGTGAAAACCCGCAATCGAAAAGAAGAAACTTCAGAGGAAACTCCCAATTATTTTTTGTTTGTTGAGCATCCACATGTTTATACATTAGGAAAAAGCGGTGATATTTCGCATTTGCTGCTGAGCGAAGAGAAGCTCAAAGAAAAAGGTGCAACGTTTTACAAAATAAATAGGGGAGGAGATATTACTTATCATGGACCTGGACAAATTGTTGGCTACCCAATTTTAGATTTGGAAAATTTCTTTACGGATATTCATAAATATTTACGTTTCCTAGAAGAGGTAATTATTCTCACCCTCGCTGATTTTGGGGTTGCTTCAGAGCGAAGTCCTGGCGAAACAGGAGTTTGGCTCGATGTCGGAACGCCATTTGCTCGAAAGATTTGTGCAATGGGAGTTCGCGCTTCAAGATGGGTGACGATGCACGGTTTTGCATTAAATGTAAATGCAGATTTAGGTTATTTTGATAATATTGTGCCTTGCGGAATTCGGGGCAAAGCGGTGACATCTCTTAATGTTGAGTTGGGAGTTGAAAGTTTGGATATGGACAAAGTGCGAGAACGTATTATTTTTCACTTCCAGAATGTTTTTGACGCCCAAGTCCAAAACCGTTTTTAAAAGCCTTATAATTTAATAATTGCTGTTCTACTTCATCTGGCAATAATTTAAAACTTTGACGGTGATATGAGGTAGATCCGTGCTTTCTTATTGCATCGCGATGTTTACGTGTAGGATAACCTTTGTTATTATGCCAATCATACATCGGATACTCCAAATGAAGATTCTGCATAAAATCATCTCTGTAAGTTTTTGCCAAAATAGATGCCGCCGCTATGCTCATATACTTACTGTCTCCCTTGATTATGCAAGTGTAGGGAATGTTTTTAATGTCTTTAAATCTGTTTCCATCAACAATCAGGTATTCTGGAGTAGGTGCTAGATTTAGAACTGCCTCTTGCATGGCTTTAATAGAGGCATTTAAAATATTTATTTTGTCAATTTCTAGATGGCAAATGTGGACAACAGAAAATGCTACAGCCTCAGTTTCTATTATGGTTCGCAACTCATTTCTGTTTTTTTCTGTCAGTTGTTTTGAGTCATTTAGTAACTCATTACAAAAACCTTCTGGCAAGATGACAGCGGCTGCCGTAACTGGACCTGCAAGGCAACCTCTTCCGGCTTCATCGGTTCCCGCTTCTAAAATAAATTTAGAAAAATTATTAATTAACATTCGTCAAATTTTAGCAAAAGTAACAATCTTTGATTTATAATATCAAAATGGAAATCATAAATATGTCTCTTTTAATCAATTAAATCAGGCAGAAGTATTGATATAAACAACTTTAATAAGATATTATTAACGCTTAAATTTTTTTATTTAATAAATTTTTAGGAAGTTTGCGGAATAACTAACTCAAAAAATGTAATAATGAGATCAAAGTTCAAATGGATTTATACGCTACTAATAGCGTTGACTATGCAGCTTTCTTTTGCACAAGAGAAAACTGTATCAGGTGTTGTTACTGATGCCACAGGACCAATTCCTTTCGTAAACGTTGTGGTAAAAGGAACGAACAACGGTGTGCAAACAGATTTAGATGGAAAATATTCTATCACGGCTAAGACTGGTGATGTATTAGTATTTTCGTTCGTTGGAATGACTGACTTTACTGCAGTTGTAGGAAACTCTTCTACGGTAAATGCAAAAATGGCTGACGGAGTTTTACTTGATGACGTAATCATTACTGCGGATTTAGGTTACTTCAAAAAAGCTATTAACACTGTTACTTCAGGAATTTCTGTTGTAAGTGGTGAAGAGCTTACAAGACAAGCGCCTAACGTTTCTGTAGAGAATGCTCTACAAGGAAAAGCGGCTGGTGTACAGGTTACGTCTCTTAACGGACAGCCTGGACAAAGAGCTTACGTAAGTGTGCGTGGATCTACAAATATTACTGGTGGTAACGCAAATGCAGTTTACGTAATTGATGGTGCGTTTGTTGATGCTGGTGAATTTAGTGCTCTTAATGCTTCGGATGTTGAAAGCGTTACTGTTCTTAAGGATGGTGCTGCTGCTGCAATTTATGGTGTTAGAGGTGGTAATGGTGTAGTTGTTGTTACTACTAAAAAAGGCTCTAAAACTGGAAAAACAAAGTTCCAAGTTAATAATTCTTTTGGATTTACATCTAGAATTGAAGATCCTTACAGGATGATGAATGCTGCTGAGAAAATTGCGTATGAAGAGCAACTTGGTGAAGGTCCATCTTTTGGAGTTGATGCTAATGAAAAAGCACTTTTGTTATCTTATGATCACGATTGGAAAAATGATATCTTAAGAGATGGTTATCTACAAAACTTTGACTTCTCTGCTTCAGGTGGTAATGAAAAAGTAACGAATTATCTATCATTGGGATATAACAAAAATACTGGTATTATTGATGGAATGAAAGGTTATGACAGAATTACTGGTCGTTTCGCTTCAGATTTTCAAGCAACTGATTATGTAAAAATAGGAATGTCGGTTGGAGCATCTTATGAGACAAATACGATGCCTAGAGATAGAAATAACTCGCAAAATCCATTTAAAGCTATGTACGATTATAATCCGTATGAGACCGTTTATGAGCGTAATCCTGATACAGGAGCAGTTGTAGTTGATGAA
Organism: Flavobacteriales bacterium; assembly: GCA_038242935.1. Lineage (GTDB taxonomy): Bacteria > Bacteroidota > Bacteroidia > Flavobacteriales > Flavobacteriaceae > Flavobacterium. The sequence continues at coordinate 13,227 of JBBSRP010000016.1, read as the reverse complement.
AATGGTGTGCCAGTATATAGTCCAACTAATGACGGTCTTAATATCGTAGAAGCTATTAGAAATAATACTGCGGAGGATCGTTATCTGAGAGCTTATGCAAGACCTTATTTGGAAATCAATCTAGTAAAAGATCTTACTTTTAAGACTCAGTTCAGTATGAATTACGAACGATTTGTAGGTGAGTCTTACGCTAAGCCAGGATCCCAACTGGATTTACTATTAAATAATGGTATAGCAACAGGAAACAAATTAGATTCAGGTTCTGATAATTTTTCTTATCAGTGGACAAATACTTTAGCGTACAAATTTAATTTCTCTGAAGCACATAACTTTAATGTTATCTTACTTCAAGAATACCAAAGATCTAATCTAAGAGATTATACTGTAAGAAGAACTGGTATGCCAAGTGCTGATATAAGTGTAGGTGGTGGTAATACTCCAACAGTTGCACGTACAAGAAGATTTGAATCTGCAACAATTTCATACTTCGTGAATGTAGATTACGATTTCAAAGAAAGATATTTACTATCTCTTTTCGGAAGACGTGATGGTTCTTCAAGACTTGGGGAAAACAATAGATGGGCTAATGCAAAAGGAGCATCTGTAGGATGGAACATTACTAAAGAAGATTTCTTTAATGTAGATCAAATCGATTTGTTAAAAGTAAGAGCTTCTTATGGTGAACTAAATTCTACTGTAAATGCAACTCGTTATGGAGCACAATCAACATACGCGTATTTACCTTACGCAGAACAGAGTGGTACTATTTACAATAGTGCTCGTATTGGAAATGCGGATTTGAAGTTTGAAAAAGCTAAAAAGTTAGATTTAGGTGTTGATATGCAAATGCTTAAAGGTAGAATCGCATTGACGGGATCATATTTTGAAGATAAAAGAAGTGACTTTCAATATGATAATAATAGTTTGAATGGACCTGCATGGGGTTATCTAGAGAATGTTGGAGATTGGACTGCGAAAGGATATGAAGTTGAATTAAAAGCATTTTTAATTAAGAAAAAAGATGCAAATGTTGCGCTTTATATAAATGCTGCGCAGTTTGATAGAAAAATCAACACACTTGATAGACCGGGTGATTTAGAAAACCAGTTCGTAAGACCAGGTGGAACGACAATTAATAAAGTTGGTTTAGCTCCTGATACTTTCTATTTAGTTCGTTATGCTGGTGTAGATTCATCAAATGGTGATGCATTATATTATGCTCCAGACGGATCTTTAACTAATGACTTCAGCATTGCAGAAGAAGAAATACTAGAAGGTAAATCTCCATACGCAAAATATGAAGGTGGTTTTGGTCTTGAAGCTAACTATAAAGGATTTGACATTTCTGCAGACTTTGCTTTCAAATCTGGAAGCTATGCAATTAATTTGAGAAATTTTAATCACTTTGCAGATGGTACAGGTACAGTGAAAACCAATCAGGATGTTAGAGCATTTGACTATTGGACTCCAGAAAATCCTAATGCTTCTTTGCCAGCTCCTTACCAATTTAATGGTGGTAAAGATACAAATCAACTTACGGACAGATTTTTGGAAGATTCTAGCTATTTAAGATGGAGAAACTTAAATTTCGGTTATACTTTTAGTGGAGATATCTTCAAACAATTGCCTCTTGATAAAGTTAGAATATATTGTTCAATTCAAAACTTAGCTACATGGACTAAGTTAGAGGGAGATCCAGAAGTTGGTATTGGAAATAATGAAGACTCTAATGGAGGAAGTACAACAGAATCGCTGGTAGTAGGTAGTGTTTTAGGATATTCTTATCCTACAGTTAAAACAGTATTATTTGGTTTAACAGTTAATTTTTAAAAGATGAAAAAAAGTATAATTTTATTAATGGCAGTATCACTTTCTGTCTTATCGTGTCAAGAAGACGATATCACATTGCGTCCACACGATGCAGTGAATGAAGCAACAGTTTTAAGAACTGTAACTGATTTCCAAAACGCCGTTCGTGGTTCATATCTATATATGTACAAACAAGGTGGTGGATCTGGATACGGAGGAGAATTTCTGATTGATTCAGAAGTTATGACCGATAACCTGATTTTTAATCCAGGCGGAAGGCAAACGAATCTTGATGGTTTTAGATGGCAAAATAACTCTATTAATACTCACTTTGATTATTATGAGTCTGCTTACAGATCGTCAGAAATGGCAAGTAAAGTGATTAACAATATCGGTACTTTGGCGCCTGGGGCTGAAAGAGATAATATAGAAGGGGAAGTGAGATTTTTACGTGCATTGAATCATTTTGATATGCTGCGTATTTACTCAAAAATTCCTACGCAATCGGCTGATGCAATGGGTTCATTGGGAGTATATTATTTAAGTACTTTCGAACCGAACGCTAGACCAAGTAGACCAACTGTGCAAGAATCTTATGAGAGAGTCTTATCTGATTTATTGCTGGCGAAAGACTTGATTAGTACTAGTAATAGTGTAATGTTAGGTCATGCTTCAAAATCTGCTGTTGAAGGTCTATTGTCGAGAGTTTATTTGTATATGGGTGAATACCAAAATGCAATTACTGCAGCTGATGCGGCTTTAAGTAGTGTAACTGGTACAATGGGAACGATTAATGGAGTAGTACCGCAAGTGGCAAATGCACCAGTACCAGAGAACAACTTAGTAAAACTTTGGGATGATCAAAATGAAAATGGTGTACTCTTCAAATTGGTAATTAACGATAATGAAAGTGTTATTCCTGGGACAGTTTATTATCAAGGGGCGCCAAATGCTAGAAAATCTGAGTATGTTGCTTCTAAAGAATTGGCGGATCTTTATAAGGACACTGATATTAGAAAGAAAACATATATTGCAAATTCTAAATATGCTGGAAAGTTTTTAAATCATGTTATAAAATATGATGGACGACCAGGTGGTGTAGCAAATGTAATTGATATCAAAGTAATAAGAATAGAAGAAGTTTTGCTTAATAAAGCAGAAGCTGAGTATAGACTTAACGGTAGCGGTTTAGCAACTATTGATCTTTTAAGAGCTAAGAGATATACTGACTTTGTTGCTGGGTCTGAATCAGGACAAACACTTCTTGATGCAATTTTGCTAGAAAGAAGATTGGAACTTGCATTTGAGATGGACAGATTCTTTACTTTAAAGCGTCTAGCTATGGATATGACAAGAAGCGAAACGGACGGTCAGTATGCAGATGGATCAGGTATTCCATCAAATATTGTTTTGATACCAGCTGGAGATTACAAATGGCAGTTGCCAATATCTAAGTTCCAGAGAGATTTGAATCCAAATCTTCAACAAAATCCTGGTTACTAGGTTTTTAAAGCTATAATTTTAAAGACCGTCAGAAATGACGGTCTTTTTTTGTTTTATTATCTTTTAGCACTTTTTTTGTCATAAAGTAATATTCGCAATAGTGTTATTTGCAATACTTACTTATATTTGCTTTTCTATTAATTTTATTATAACTCTATAAATGAAGTATTTAATTACCCTACTTCTCGCTTCTTCGGTTGCAATTGCCCAGACAACCAAAGAACGAGCAAAAATTACTGCTACTTATGATGCTAAGGCTATAGCGGAATTGAATCTAAAAATTCAACAAGAATCTAAAGTGCAAGAAGCAAAAATTTCTGAATATATCCGAAATTATAAATTTGCTGATGCTGATTTAAAAGCGCCTAACCGGTTTATTGGAAATATTCCGATATTTTTCACAAACAATAATGCAGGTTCTGCTGCAACGATGGGAGCTACAGCTCTATATCCAGGCGGTGAATTAGGACTGGATGTTACTGGTGCAGGTATGACGGCTGGCGTTTGGGACGGGTCTGGAGTGAGAGATCAACACAATGAACTAGCAGGAAAAGTAACTCTAGGTGATAATGCACAAGGATATAGCTCTCACGCTACACACGTAACAGGTACAATTATAGCAAAAGGAAGTTCATCTACTCGCCGAGGTATTGCTTACAATGGATTGGCAAAAACGTATGAATGGACGGGTGATATTGCGGAAATGAGCACTTTCGCACAAGCAGGATATTTAACTTCAAACCACTCTTACGGTTATAATACTGAGAGTCTTCCAACGTGGATATTTGGAAATTATGACGGCGGTGCTGCTCAGATAGACAACTTATCGAATACTTATCCGTTTTATCAAATAGTAGTTGCTGCTGGAAATGACAGAAATAATCTTGATCTAGAACAAAACGCTTATAAGGAAGGATATGATCTTTTAAGTGGATATGGAGTTTCAAAAAATGCTTTGACGGTAGCAGCTGTCAATCAAGTTTTAGATTATTCAGGTCCTGAAAGTGTTGTTATGAGTAACTTCAGTAACTACGGTCCTACAGATGATGGTAGAATTAAGCCAGATATTTCCGCAAAAGGAGTGAATGTTAGTTCATGTGGTAATATTGGAAATGCTCAGTACCAATCACTAAGTGGAACTTCTATGGCTGCCCCTGGAGTAACTGGTGGTGTTGTATTACTACAAAATCACTATAATAATTTGAATACTGTCTTTATGCGTGCTTCAACAGTACGTGGACTTATTTGCCACTCTGCAAAAGAAGCTGGGACAAACGTTGGTCCTGACTATGAATTTGGATGGGGATTACTGGATGTTGCAAAAGCTGCTGCGATTATTTCAGGAAAAAATACTAATACAGTTATTGAGGAAAATACCTTGACAAGTAATCAAACATTTACTAAGACTTTTGCGATTTCGACTCCTCAGGATGTGATGGCTACAATTTGTTGGACTGATCCAACTGGTGCACAAAACGGAAATGGACAAGAAGATATTAGAACTGCTAGATTAAAAAACAATCTAGATATCAAGATTCTCAAAGATGGTGTTACTTATTTTCCTTGGAAATTAAATTTTGAATCTCCTACTGATGCTGCTACAAGAGATAGTGATAATAATGTTGATAATGTCGAAAAAATTCAAATAGACAATGCACAGCCAGGTATTTATACAATTGAAGTAACTCACAAAGGTTCTTTAACAGGGGGATCGCAAATTTTCTCTCTTATCGCGAGCTCGACTACAGGAATTACTTTGGGTGTTGCAAGTTCTGATTTTTCAAACAATATCGTGCTTTATCCAAACCCTACGAGAAGTACTTTGAATTTCTCGACTCCTAATGATGAGGCAATTCTAAATGTTTCTTTTGTTGATATGTTAGGAAAAGAAATTCAGTTGAACTCTTCAATAGTAAATAACGCTGTTTCTGTTGAGTCACTTTCAAAAGGAGTTTACTTCGTGAAATTCCAATACCAAGGACAAGTGATCGTGAAGAAATTTGTTAAAGAATAAATTTAGATCAGTTTAAAATAAATGAGAGTTGTCGAAAGGCAGCTCTTTTTTGTTTTAAATATAGTGCATTTCTAAGTTTTCAAGAAAATAGATATAGTTTTATGTATTTTTGCTGACGATATAAAGATTATGAGATTAATAAAAATATTTATTGCGCTTTTGTTGTGCAGCACGCAACTTTTATTTGCACAAGACGAGAAGCTTGATGACAGCGATGCTGTAATAAAAAAAGCTGACATTCCAAAAGCACGCATTGATCAATATAAAATTTATACAATACAGCGCGATACTGTTATTGTAGACACATCACTTACGATACAGTCAGAGTACAAATACAATTATTTGAGAAAGGATTTATTTGGTTTGATGCCGTTTGCCAATGAGGGACAATCCTACACGAGACTTAAATATTCTCTAAAGAATAAAAATACGTTGCCATCTTCTGGACACGATGCAAAACGTTTTAATTTTATGACAGCAGAAGATATTAAATATTATTCGGTTGCAACTCCATTAACAGAATTATACTTCAAAACCGTGATGGAGCAAGGCCAAAATCTTGATGCTTTTATTACGATGAATACGTCTCCACAATTCAACTTTTCTGTTGCTTACAAAGGACTTCGATCTCTAGGAAAGTACATCAATCAACTTTCTAGCACTGGTAATTTTAGGTTTACATCTAGTTATGCGACACTCGATAAGCGTTATGTAGCTAACGCACACTTTGTTGCGCAGGATATCCTAAATGGTGAAAATGGAGGCTTAACATCTGATTTAGATTTTGAAGGTGAAGATCCCGCATTTAATTCGCGTCCGAGACTAGAAGTGTATTTTAAGGATGCTGAATCATTACTTAAGGGAAAACGACTTTTCTTGGAGCATTCTTTTCGAATTAATAAAGAAGTTTCAAGTTCAAATTGGAACATAAACCATCAGATTAATTACGAATACGAAACTTACGAATTTTCGCAGGACTCTATTATTTCCAATATTTTAGGAAGTAATGGTGCTACTACTAGATTGCAGCGTTTCGGCGAAGCCAGCCAGTTGAGAAGTATTATTAATAAAAGTCGGTATAATAAATTATATAATAGAATTGGTGCTGAATTCGAGAATTCACTGCTAGGACGATTTGAATTTTTCGTCGAAGATTTTAGAGATAATAATTACTACGATAAAATTTTAATTAATAATAATCAGATTATTCCATCATCTATAAATACTGAAATTAATCGAGCTGGAGGTAAGTACGCTTATGCAAATGATAAACTAGAAATTAATGGACTAGTTAGCAGCAGTTTTAATGGCCCTGCATCTTCTGAAATTATAGGAAACCTTTCTTATAAAATCACAGATAAATTTAGTGTTGATTTTGAATATAAAAATCTTTCAAAAGTTCCAGATCATATTTACAACTTGCATCAAAGCGCTTACTTGGCCTACAATTGGTCTAATGATGTCAAAAATGAGAAGATTAATAGTTTTAGTGGAAGCATAAAAAGTCCATGGGTTGAATTATCGGCGAATTATCAGATTTTGAACGACCATTTATATTTTACTGATGATGTAGACGACCAATTTCAGATATTATCACCAAAACAGTATGGCGAATCCATAAATTATTTAAGTGTCCAAGCTGCAAAAGAATTTAGATATGGAAAATTTGCACTTGACAATACGATATTGTTTCAGCAAGTGCAGCAGTCTGATGATATATTGAATGTTCCAGAAGTTGTAACAAGAAATACACTTTACTATTCAGATCATATATTTAAAAAAGCACTTTATTTTCAGACAGGATTTACGCTGAACTACTTTACAAATTTCTATGCAAACGAATATAATCCACTATTGGGAGAGTTCTTTGTTCAGAATCAAAAGGAAATAGGAAATTTTCCGATGGTGGATTTCTTTGTAAACTTCCGAATACAACAAACAAGAATCTTTGTAAAAGCCGAGCACTTTAATGCTTCTTTTACGGGTAACACTTATTATTCTGCTCCTCATTATCCGTACCGCGATTTTATGTTGCGATTTGGACTTGTGTGGAATTTCTTTCAATAGAAAGCCAAAATTAAAGAGCGGAGATATCAATTGGTGTGATTTAAACTAATCTGTATCTTTGCATTATCAAATTTTAAAACATCAAAAAATAGTATGAACTATTCAGAAAATATACTTGGTACCATCGGAAACACTCCGTTGGTTCGTTTAAATAAAATTACCCAAGAAGTAGACGCTTTGGTGTTGGCCAAAATAGAGACTTTCAATCCAGGCAATTCTGTAAAGGACAGAATGGCTGTAAAGATGATCGCAGATGCAGAGGCCAGCGGTGTATTAAAGCCAGGTGGAACAATTATCGAAGGTACTTCTGGAAATACAGGAATGGGACTTGCTCTTGTGGCAATTGTAAAAGGATATAAATTGATCTGTGTGATTTCTGATAAGCAATCCAAAGAGAAAATGGATATCTTGAGAGCTGTTGGTGCCGAAGTTATTGTTTGCCCTACAGATGTTGAGCCTACAGATCCACGTTCTTACTATTCAGTTTCTAAAAGATTGTCAGAAGAAACACCAAATTCTTGGTATGTAAATCAATATGACAATCCATCAAATGCAATTGCACATTACGAGCAGACAGGTCCTGAAATCTGGGAACAGACGGACGGAAAAATCACTCACTTTGTGGTAGGTGTTGGAACGGGTGGAACAATCTCTGGAGTTGCAAAATATCTGAAAGAAAAAAATCCAAATATTAAAATCTGGGGAATTGATACCTACGGATCGGTTTTTAAAAAATACCACGAAACTGGAATCTTTGACGAAAACGAAATCTACTCTTATGTGACCGAAGGAATAGGTGAAGACATACTTCCAAAGAACGTTGATTTTTCGCTTATTGATGGATTTACAAAAGTTACAGACAAAGATGCCGCTGTTTACACAAGAAAAATTGCGCTTGAAGAAGGGATTTTTGTGGGGAATTCTGCAGGGTCAGCTATCAAAGGTTTACTGCAATTGAAAGAGCATTTTTCAGCTGATGATGTTGTAGTAGTTCTTTTCCATGACTCAGGAAGTAGATATGTTGGGAAGATGTTTAATGACGAATGGATGAAAGAGATGGGTTATCTTGCTGAAGATTTTCAAACTGCCGAAGATGCCATCAAATCTCATATTGACAAACCTCTTATTGTTGCTAAAACGGAAGAATTGGTTTCTCATGCAATAGCAAGAATGCGCAAATTTAAGATTTCGCAAATTCCTATCACCGACACTACTGGATTTGTTGGGTCTATTGACGAGTCAGATTTAATCAGTGCGTTTGTTGCTGATAAAGACATTCTTGATAAACCTTTGCATACAGTAATGGGAAGTCCTTATCCTATTGTAAAAGCTACTACTTCATTAACGGAAGTGTTACCTTTATTCACTCAACAAACTCAGGCAGTTTTAGTAGATCTAGGTCATGACAAATACAATATTCTAACAAAATATGATCTGATAGGTATCATATAATTAGAGTCTTTGATGATTTTTTAAAAAGCCATCGCAAATTATTGCGGTGGCTTTTTCTTTTTAGGGAAGTCGATAATGTAAAAAATCGTTGATGATCAATCTCATTCGATCTTATCGGGATTTTGCGAGAAGGATGGAAGTGGAAATCCTTTGTATCGAGTCCTGCGGAGCAAGGACTTGATACAAAGATTGGGAGCGGAAAGCCTGACGAGAGCCAAAAAGATTATTCTATTTTACCGAAAATGTTCTGGCTCGCGGCTCGCCCAAATAAAATAAATTCGAATAAGAAGGATTATTCTGTGTCCAAATATTTTAATTTGAACTTTGAAGCGTTGTCTATCACTATTTTGACTAATTTTAAGTGTCGAAATTAAGCTGCTATGAAAGAAGAATTTTTACATCATCTTTGGCTGTATAAGAAGTTTCAGATTTCAAATCTGCAATGCACTTCTGGCAAGTCTGTGCAAATACTTCACGTCGGGCAATACACGCAGCAAGCTGGGCCGGATTTTTTTAATGCTCAAATTGTAATTGACAATCAAAAATGGGCGGGTAATGTTGAGATTCATCTCAAATCTTCGGACTGGTATGTGCATCATCACGAACAGGATTCTGCTTATGATAATGTGATTCTGCATGTTGTTTGGGAGCACGATGTGGAGATTTTTAGAGAGGATAATAATATAATTCCTACTTTAGAACTTAAAAAATATGTAGCAACAGCAACTTTGGACAGCTACGAAAGTTTGATGGTGCCCAAAAGATGGATTTTTTGCGAAAATGACATTGCTACTGTAGATCCTTTTCTATTTAAGAATTGGCAAGAACGCTTATTTTTTGAACGGCTTGAACGAAAGCTCTTGCAAGTTGATATTCTTCTGAAGCTGATGAATAACGACTGGGAAGCAACGCTATTTGTAATGTTGGCAAAATCCTTTGGACTTAATACAAATGGAAGCGCATTTCTGCAAATGGCTCAATCGATACCGTTTTCTGTAATTTTGAAGGAACGACATGATGTTGACAATCTAATAGCATTATTTTTCGGTCGACTTGGTTTTCTAGATTACCCAAAGGAGGAAGTTTATTATGAAACTCTCAAGAAGCAATATGAGTATTTAAGCCACAAATATCAGCTGGAAGATCGCATTATTGCCGAACCAAGTTTCTTTAAGCATCGACCTGATAATTTTCCAACCATCAGATTAGTACAACTTGCGCAGTTGTATCATTTACAGCAGAACTTATTTTCGAGTGTTATTGCTAGCGATAATATTAATTCTATAGAGAAAATTTTAACGCTAAATATTCCTGAGTATTGGGAAACGCATTATCAGTTTGACAAAATAAGTCCGAAGAAACGGAAACCGCTGAGTAAGTCGTTCATTCAGCTTCAGATTATAAATACGATTGTTCCTTTAAAGTTCGCTTACGCTAAAAGTCAGGGCAAGGAAATCTCCGATGAAATTATCGAAATTATGGAGCAACTAACAGCCGAAAGCAATAGTACAATTCTCAAATTTTCTGAATACGGAATAAAAGCTGACAATGCTTTTGAATCCCAAGCGCTCTTGCAATTAAAAAATGAATATTGCGATAAAAAGCGCTGTCTTGAATGCGCGGTGGGAATTGCCTTATTGAAAAATGGCGAAAGAGCAACTAAAGTTTGTAACTTTGAAGCCGACACAAATACGTAAAAAATGTCTCTGATAATTAAGCTGAAATATTTTTCTGAAAAGCACGGTTTCGATGCTGCCTCACGACTTGCAGACAAGTTGGGAATGCGCACAAGCTCTGTGCGTTTATTTTTTATTTACATTTCTTTTGTAACCGCTGGACTTTGGTTTGGAGTTTATCTAACCTTAGCTTTTTGGTTAAAACTCAAAGATCTAATTAGAGCCAAAAGAACATCTGTTTTTGACTTATGATTTAAAAAATGAAACTCTATGAAATTTCGAGAACTACGGACGCTTCTCTACTTTAGTAAAGACCATCGCCGTGGACTCGTAGTTTTGTTTGTCATTATTTTTGCACTCCAATGCATCTATATTTTTGCCGATTTTACGCCAAAAGAAGATCCGCTTGCCGATGTTCATCAGTGGAATAAAGTGCAAAGCGTTGTCGATTCTCTCAAAACTGACAAGAATAATTTCAAAAGAGTTATTTATCCCTTCAACCCGAATTTTATTACAGATTATAAAGGTTATCAGCTCGGAATGTCAGTTCCCGAAATTGACAGATTATTTGCATTTCGAAAAACAAATAAGTACGTAAATTCCGCCGCAGAATTTCAGCTAGTAACAAAGGTTTCAGATTCACTTCTTGCCACGATTTCTCCCTATTTCAAATTCCCTGATTGGGTTACAAACAAGAAATCCAGTACTTTTCAGAAATACGACAACTTCAAGGCCGCAGAAAAACTTGCTGTAAAGGATATAAATTTGGCAACAGCCGAAGATCTAATGAAAGTCTACGGAATAGGACCTGCGTTGTCAGAAAGAATTATTGCCGAAAGAACAAAGTTTGGCGCCTTCCAGTCAATGAATCAGATAGATTTTATATGGGGGCTTTCGCCCGAAGTAATTGAGAACACTAAGAAACATTTTAAAATTTTGAATCCTCCTCAAAGTATAAAAGTCAATATTAATTCGGCTTCGATAAAAGAATTACAGCAATTTCCATATTTCAATTATAATATCGCAAAAAAGATTGTAGTTTATCGAAGTATGAACGGCACAATACAATCAGCTAGTGATTTAACTAAAATAAAGGACTTCCCTGTCGAAAAAATTGAGATAATTACATTATATTTGGCATTCTAAAAAAAACGTTACAAATGAATTTTGCATACAACGAAACGCAGTCTATGATTGCACAGTCTATAAAAGATTTCGCAGAACAGAATATTCGTCCACACATTATGGAATGGGATGAAGCTCAGACATTTCCGGTAGAGTTATTCAAAAAACTTGGAGAAATGGGTTTTATGGGAGTTTTAGTTCCTGAAGAATTAGGTGGTTCAGGTCTTGGATACCATGAATATATCACTGTTGTTGAAGAAATCTCTAAAGTAGATCCATCAATTGGATTATCAGTGGCGGCGCACAACTCTTTGTGTACAAACCACATTCTAACTTTCGGTAACGAAGAACAAAAAAAGAAATGGATTCCTAAATTAGCTACAGCCGAACATATTGGAGCTTGGGGTCTTACAGAACATAATACAGGATCTGATGCAGGTGGAATGAACACCACAGCTGTAAAAGATGGAGACCATTGGATTGTAAACGGAGCAAAAAACTTCATTACGCACGCTATCTCTGGCGATATCGCAGTAGTAATTGTTCGTACTGGCGAAAAAGGAGATTCAAAAGGAATGACTGCTTTCGTTTTCGAAAAAGGAATGCCAGGATTTACTTCAGGTCGTAAAGAAAATAAACTAGGAATGCGTGCTTCAGAAACTGCTGAGCTTGTCTTTGACAACTGCCGTATTCCAGACGCAAATAGATTAGGTGAAGTAGGACAAGGTTTCGTTCAAGCAATGAAAATTCTTGACGGAGGTCGTATTTCTATCGGAGCTTTATCTTTAGGTATCGCAAAAGGTGCTTATGAAGCTGCTTTAAAATACTCAAAAGAAAGACATCAATTTGGTCAGCCAATTTCTAGCTTTCAAGGAATTTCTTTCAAACTTGCTGATATGGCAACAGAAATTGAAGCTTCAGAATTGCTATTGCACAAAGCTGCATACTTAAAAGAACAGAATTTGCCAGTAACTACAATAGGAGCTATGGCAAAAATGTTCTCTTCAGAAGTTTGTGTAAGAGTTGCTAACGATGCAGTACAAATTCACGGCGGATACGGTTATACAAAAGATTATCCAGTAGAGAAATTCTACAGAGATTCAAAACTTTGTACAATTGGAGAAGGTACAACTGAAATTCAGAAACTTGTAATTTCGAGAAATATTCTTAAAGGATAATTTTATATTTAAAGCTTAATGACAGCCAAACTATGAGAGATCGTAGTTTGGCTGTCTTTTTTTGCAAGGGATTTCAATATTGAGTGAAAGTAAGTGTCAATATGTTTTTTTTATACCATTAACATGACTACTTTTGCACCCTTAACGAGAGGAGGTGTCTACATTATGTTAATTATACCAATTAAAGACGGAGAAAATATCGATAGAGCATTAAAGCGCTATAAAAGAAAGTTCGACAAAACGGGAACTGTTCGTCAGTTACGTGCGCGTACGGCTTTCATGAAACCATCAGTTTCGAATAGAATGAAATTGCAAAAAGCAGCTTACATTCAGAACATGAAGGACAATTTAGAGAACTAGTATTTCTATTTTATAAGTTTTAAATCCACTATTTCTTAGGCAT
>JBBSRP010000015.1:0-23103 GCA_038242935.1 Flavobacteriales bacterium | reverse complement strand
TTGCTGAGAGAAAAGATAACAAGCTTTGATCATGAGCGAATTCCAGAACGAATTGTACACGCAAGAGGAAGCGGCGCGCACGGTATTTTTGAACTTTACGATACGCAAGAAAAATACACCAAAGCAGGAATTTTTAATGATACTTCGAGAAAAACACCTGTTTTTGTACGATTTTCGAACGTTGCGGGCTCAAAAGGTTCAACGGATTTAGCAAGAGATGTACGCGGATTTGCGGTTAAATTTTATACAGACGAAGGAACTTGGGATTTAGTCGGAAATAATATGCCGGTTTTCTTTATTCAGGATGCTATGAAATTTCCGGATCTGGTGCACGCCGTAAAACCTGAGCCAGATCGCGAAATTCCGCAAGCAGCATCAGCACACGATACGTTTTACGACTTTGTATCGCTGACGCCAGAAACACTTCACAACCAAATTTGGGCAATGAGTGATCGTGCTATTCCGCGAAGTTTAAGAATGATGGAAGGTTTTGGAATTCACACATTCAGACTTATAAACGAGCAAGGTGAAGCACATTTTGTAAAGTTTCATTGGAAGCCAGTTTTGGGAGTGCACTCAGTAACTTGGGACGAAGCGGTGAAAATAAGCGGTGCGGATTCAGATTTCCACCGTCGTGATCTGTGGGATGCAATTGATGCGGGAATGTTTCCGGAATGGGAACTTGGATTTCAAATTGTGCCCGAAGCCGACGAACATAAATATGACTTTGACTTGCTTGATGCAACCAAATTAATTCCCGAAGAAATGGTACCTGTGACCATTGTTGGAAAAATGACATTGAATAGAAACCCTGAAAATTTCTTCGCCGAAACGGAGCAAGTGGCTTTCTTGCCGGGCAATATTGTTCCAGGAATTGATTTCTCCAATGATCCGCTACTGCAAGGTCGTCTCTTCTCGTACCGCGATACGCAATTGTCTCGTTTGGGAACGCCAAACTTTCACCAAATTCCTATCAACAAGCCAGTTGTAGAAGTTCATAATAATCAGCGGGATGGACAGATGCAAATGACAATTCCGAAGGGCAATACTGCATATTTCCCGAATACTTTGGGTGGCGGTTGTCCGCATATGTCCAAAGTTTCTGATGGTGCTTTTGCATCGTATGCCGAGCGCATTGATTCGAATAAAATTCGCACTAGATCTGAGAGTTTTATCGACTTCTTTTCGCAGCCAGCTCTATTTTATAGAAGTTTGCAACCTTGGGAACAGCAGCATGTTATGGAGGCATATTCGTTTGAATTAGGGAAGTGTACCCATCAACATATTCAGGAGCGAATGCTGTGGATGGTGAATGAAATTAATGAAGATCTCGCCAAAAAAGTTGCGAAAAACTTAGGGTTGAAAGTTCCTGAAACGATTGATCAGCCTATCAATCAGGCGATTTCTGCAGATTGCAACGTTGACGATTTCCAGCCTGGAAAAGCAAAGAATTATTTAGATAAATCTCCAGCTTTGAGTCAGAATAAATCAAAATTTGACACCATTGCCACTCGTCAAATTGCGTTTTTGATGGCTGATGGATTCTCATATAGTGACTATGAAAAAATGAGTACCTTGCTTAAAAATAACAAAGCTATGGTCAAAGTTGTTGCTCCACATGGAGGTAAAGTAACATCGGATTCTGGTAAAGAAGTAGCCGTCGATGCTGCAATTGCCACAACCGAAAGTGTACTTTACGATGCCATTTACATTCCCGGAGGTCAGAAGTCAATTGATGGTCTGAAAGTCGAAAAGAAATATGTGAAATTTATAAATGAAGCCCTAAAACATTGCAAAGCGATTGCCGCTGATCACGAAGGCGAAGAAATGTTGAACAAGACTTTTGTTTCTGATTTTAAAGATGACAAAGCGATTTTAATCAATGCCGAAGGGCAGCAATTTGTGCAAGCAATTGCCAAGCACCGTAACTGGGATCGTATGGAAAGAGCAAGCGATTTGCCAGTTTAAAATTTTAAATATATATTATGGAAATGTGCAGGCTTATGGTTTGCACATTTTTTTTGTGTGGTTTTGGCCAAAGTGAACTTATGGCAGGGCTAATATGTTCATCATTGCGAGAGCAGCGCGGCAATCCCACTAGTAGAGCAAGCAAGTAGATTGAGGACTTTGTGAGTAAAGCAAATTGTTTTTATTAGCGAATTGCCAGAAGGATGTGATTGCTTCATTTCTCGCAATTACACTCGTTTTTTGGGTGGCGTTTTCCCATTAACTAACACGACTTTCATTTTGATCGCAGCTTCGCAATCGCATAAGTAAAGCACGAAAGTTAAATAAGCTTCAAAACACAGCATTGTAAATGGCTCGAAATCCCAATTATCTAATCGTCTCCGATAAAAATTTGATTGACTAAAAGAGGACTGGGAACTGGGAATAAGGAATAAGAGAAACCGATCACAGCAGGAATTTGAGGTTAATCTTGCGGAAATTGCTTGATCTCGGAGTGGCACCTCGTTCGTCACTGTGATCTCAATCGTTATCACGAAACGTAATCCCATTAATAGAGAACATAAGTTGAGAAATTAGACTCTTTATTCTCATCAAAGAATAGCAATCAATAATAAAGTCTAAAATCAAGCAGTTTGCACAAATTATAATGCTTCTGAAACAACTCTTCCACAACTTCTTTTAAGTCATCATTTTCATGATATAAAGAGAAAAATGCTCGGTCTATTGTGCTGCTGCTGGCAATCGCATTATATGATGATCCGTAACCAGAAACGGCGCGAGCACCCGTAATATCAAGGAAATACTGCGATTCTTCGGCAGTTAAATCTAGGATTTTTCTATTTGCAAAATGAATGACTTTGCCTTTCATCTTGCCCTCAAAAAGTTCGGCAATTTCTTCAAAACTATAGTAATAATCGTTCAGGCAAATAGTATTGCGCTCGCCCGACATCACTAAATAAATGATTTCGTAATCCTTAAAATCGTGATCGTCATAGAGCAAAGTGCCCAAACTTTCTTCCAATCCTTCTATTGTATCGCAAGTCTTATAAATACTCGCAATGCCTTGCTCTAAAGCGATTTCTTCTAAAGTTTTTACTACTTCGGTAGTTGTGACAGTATCTACGTCTGAAACACCTTCGAGGCAGAAGATAAATTTATCCGTATCCATATTCTAAATCTTTCGGTTTTTTATGATAAACAAAAGTGTCTATTTTGTGTATGGAACAAATATATTTTTTACAGAATCAAAACCATTGTTTTGAATTGATTTTAACGCTAATTTTTATAGTTTATCTCTATTTTGATGGCTACTATTTGGCTAAGGTTATTCTAGTGGCGAATATTACACAATGTCAATACCAATTCCGTTGGGGTCTTGAATGGCAAAATGCCGATCGCCCCACGGCTCATCACGAATATCAATTTTGATGTCGATTTCTCGATCCTTTAAATCGTTGTAAATTTTGTCTACATCCTCAACTTCTATCGTAAGATACATTTCCTGTCCTTGAAAAGGTTTCCGAAATAATTCCTGCTGACTAGGATGATTTGGAAGTAGAAAACTAATCTCAAACTCTTTATTTGGCGTGTGCATAAGCAGATAAAAATCATTTTCGAAAGTTATACCAAAGCCTAAAATAGAAGTGTAAAAAGCCTTCGTTTCGACTAATTTATCGGTTATAATTCCTGCATTTAATTTCATATAGTTTGGCTTTCTTTACTTTCAAAGTAGTAAATTCTCAAAATTGATTTTTTTTCGCTCTCTACTTTATTTTGTAGAAACAGATTTTCTAAAATTATACTTTATTCCAACATTAAATAAATTATTATTTGGAGAATTTGGCAGTATCTGCAACCAATCCGCATTATCTCTGTCGCTTCCTAACACATAAACTTCATAGTTCATATAGACTGCAGTATTGGCAGAAATAAAATAATTCAGACCCAAACCAGGATTAAAACTCGCGTAAAATGTAGAGAAATTTGTATTCTCAGAAGTCGGATAGTAATAATCACTCTTAACCTCTTGATTTAATGAAATTCCAGCTTTTAAAGTTCCACTAAGATTTTTATAAATGCGATAATCCCATTTAATATTGATGGGCAGCGCAAGTACCGCACCCTCAAATACACCTTTTTTGGAGTTATATTTATTAGAAACACCAGTCGTAAAGTATTTTAATCTAGCATCAACACTCCAATGTTTTGCAAAATAATACTCCGCAAGAATTCCGCCTTGAAAGGAATTTGTATGATCAGGCTCGATCGAAGTTATCATATTCACTCCTATTTCCGCACCAAAAAACCATTTCCCTTTTGGATTTACAATTTCAGTTGTTCCGGTAACTGAGTTATTTTCAACTTGCGAATGTGCATAATTCCAAAATAAAATTGTGAGGAGTATCAGCGCTTTTTTCATATTCTAGTTTTTTAAAAATTATGTAGTTTTCCAGCGAAGATATACTTTGTTCTCATAGGATTTGCAGTAATTTTTACTCGTAAAATTTTCAAGGATTGATGGTAGATTTCTCATCTGATATTTTCTATTTGGGCGGCTGCTGTGCACCGGGCCATCCACTGTATCTTTGCTGCTAGAACGACTTCTGCTACCACCGAAAATATTTTGCAAGCAGCAAAGGATGCCGTTCCTGTCCCTGCCGCAAAACCTCGTCACGCTAGAAAATTATTCTAAATTAACAACTAAAATCATCCGCAGAATGTTTACGTCAAGTCGCCAAGCAACAACATCAGGGTAGCATCACAACTACAAAAATTCCTATTTTAAAAATTTCACTTCTAAATAAAACATCTTGAAAAAAGATTTCTTAAAAGGTCAGAAATCTATATTTTTACCCAAAAACGTCTTGTATAACGGAGATCCCGCGGCAGGGATGGGCGCGGCATCCTTTACTGCTCCCCGAAAATTTGATTTGAAATACTAATTTTCTGGGAGCAGTAAAGATATAGCAGACAGCCCGGTGCAAAGCAGCCGCCATAAAAAAACATCACTGTAATTAAATAGTATCTCTCAAAAAACCGATAATTATCATTTTTAATGAAAATTAACAAGGAAAGTCTCAGCTAAATGAAGAAAGAATAAACCTTCTGAAAAATCTTGTAAGATATTAACTGTTCGTATATTATAATTTTACATCACATTAAAAAAAACACATTATGAAAAATACAGATAAGAAAGACAAGGAAGAAGACAAAAAAACAACTAGCAAAACTGCTGGGAAAGAGGTAAAAGCTAAGAAAAGTGCAGCCGAAGATTTGCGTGAATTTTTTGTTGATGCTTTAAAAGATATTTATTGGGCGGAGAAAGCTTTGACCAAAGCGCTACCTAAAATGTCTAAAAATGCTACGAGCAAGAAGCTGATTGATGCAATTGATTCACATTTGGTAGAAACTGAAGGGCAAATTGATCGTCTTGAAAAAGTTTTTGAATTAATTGGAGAGAAAGCTGCTGCAAAGAAATGCGAAGCTATGGCAGGACTTATTAAAGAAGGTGAAGAAATTCTCGAAGAAACTGAGCCGGGAGCTGTTCGTGATGCTGGAATTATCGCTGCCTCACAAAAAATTGAACATTATGAGATAGCAACTTACGGTACTCTCTGTGCTTATGCGAAAACATTGGGCGAAGATAAAGCCGGAAAACTACTGCATGAGTCGCTTGAAGAAGAGAAAAAGGCAGATAAAACGCTGACAGAAGTAGCTTATAATGATATAAATTTTGAAGCTTCAGAAGCATCAGAATAATAAAAAATATCTTGAGGATTGCAAGGTGGCAGTGGAAACATTGCCGCCTTTTCTCTTGTACAATGATAGTAAAAGTTAGGTTTTATACTTGTTTACCAACCTATTGCTATTTTTCAATTTAAGTAAAATCTGAGAAACCTTTTTCTTATCATACAAAAGAGCCTCGCTGTGACTGTCATCTTTGACGACAATATAATCGCCATTAGGCAAAACAATCGCTGAATTTCCACACGATTTCTTATTTTTAAATAGCAAATTTTTCAAAAATAAAGAGTCGTCGATCGTGATGCTCTCATCCCACAAAATCTTTTTGTTGACATTTTCCCCAGGTTCTCTATATTGGAAATAGCTTGTTTTGCTGCGGTCTTTTGTGTTTTTGATAACGTACTCTTTGCTGCTTTCCACAAATTGTAGAATATATTCGTCACTCTCTTGATCAAGCATCTGCCAACAATTGGCGTTGTTGTAATTATAATTGATAATAATTGTGTCGCGAACGGTATTTGAAGAGTTACCTCCAAGGAAATTCTGGAGATCTGAACTTTCTGTAGAACTTAATTTCCCACCCCCATATTTTGAATTTTCATATAGATAATGGGCTTTACAACTTAAGTTTAAAAATAAGACAACCGATAAAAGCAGAAATACGATAGTGTTTTTTTGCATAATTTTAAACGATTTAAATGGATTGTTGACATTCATTGAGATGTCAAGATATGGAAAATCCAACACAAATGCTGATTTATTTATTGATGAGATTAATAAAATATATCTTGAGCTTGATTCGTTTTGCAAAACTAAATGAACTATCATTTAACTCGTTCCGAGTTAAAACTATTACACGGAAATATCAAAAATACCATCCGAGATTCTACCAAATAAAATATTTATGTAGAGACTTTCGTCTCTGCACTGCAATTTTTATTTTGCTGCCACCAACCTAGCCAATCAAGCGCCGCAGAATCCCAATTACAACTTTCTATTTCAGTAAAACCGTCCGCATTTTGCAAACAATAAGTGTGTAATAATCCCGTGTAGCTTTTAAAAACAATATTGCTTTTCCGTTCTCTAATAGCTTCAATCTGAAATAAATCATTGAAAGAAACTCCCCAATCTTTTGTTCCGTAGCACATCAAAACAGGAATTTTTAATTGCAGCAAATTGTCCCGTTGTGGAAGTGAAAAACTGTATATCGCTTTTGAACTTTCAGCGCCAGTGTACTGAATTTCGGTTGAACTTTTTACAATATTTTTCCAACGGTCGATTACATTCTCGCTTCTTGACAAAGCATCAGTTTTTGTAGAACGACTTTGTTCTAAAATGCTTGCCATCTTTCCATAAGGATTTCCTGCAGAATAGATCAAATGAGTGATTTTCTTATTCAGAACTGCCATTTTTACTGCAATCGAACTTCCTTCACAATGACCGCCAACCAAAAGCTGTGAGGTTTTTACCCAGCGATACTTAAACAGTTGCTTTAGAATTGAATTATTTCGAAAAACATAATAATCCAAATAGTTTCGATCTGTATATTCTTTGGGTGGAATCTGTTTTTCGTGATCTTTCAAGAACATAAAGTCCTTGCCAAGCTTACTGGCATTGCAAATAATTGGAATAAATGGCTTTCCAATAATTACTATATGGAAATGCTTTAGAAACAATTCCTCATCAAAAGGCAAAGTTTCATACAGTCCGTTTTCATCGTACTTGACAACTGGTTGTGGCAAACTTCCCTGGCAGAAGAAAAAAAGCGGTTTGGCAATCCTTTCTTCTCCCTGTTTTGAAATCACAATTACATCTACTGGATCATCGAGGTATTTAAGTTTGATGTGCCGGTAACCGAAATCTTCAGGAACTTTCTGAGCAGCAGCATAGTTTTTTGATTTGAGTAACATTATTATGATAATTTAAAGTTTCACGATTATTTGGTAGGTACAAATTTGGCTCTAAATCAGCTGTTTCAAGGTTAATGGTGGGTTAACGCAGGGTTAATGTAAAATTCAATGGATAAAAGATGTATTTTTGACTAGTATTTTTTACTCTATGCGACAGAAAATTAATTTACTTATTATAGGTTCGGCAGCCGTATTGATCGGTCTTGTTGTGATGCAGTTTTATCTTGTAAAAACTGCCTATGAATATAAAGTGGAACAGTTTCGACTAGAAATCAAAGAAAAGATTGGCAAAATAACCAATGATTATAGCGATATTGATTCGACTATTTTTATTCAGAAAGATCTGTATTACAAGGAATTAGCAGAGAAATATTTGCTAAACCATCAAATAACGAAAGAGCAGATTAAGCAATCTATTTTGCAGAATAGCTTCAAAAGAGAACTGACTCAAAAACTTCAGAAAGAATTCGAAAAAGAAATACCGGATTTAGAAATGGATTTTGCAATTGTTTTGGACAAATTTGTTCTGTACAACAATGCCGAAGCTGATACAATTTTTGCTGAAAATCCATTGATTTCGAATAAAATCTACGGAGATTTGGTCTCTTTAAATAATGCTTTTCTGGTTCGGAATTATGTTGGGACAACGAGCGGAATATTGCATTCTAATAATTACAATGCGACTTACAAACTTTTGACGGAAGACACTTTATATGTTTCTATCAAAAACTGGGAATGGATTGTACTAAAAAGAATGACATTAATTTTCAGCTTGGCAGTTTGTTCTATATTGATTTTAACTACGCTCTTCGTCATCGCATTGAAATCCTTGATTCAGCAGAAAAAGATTAGCGATATCAAAACCGATTTCATCAACAATATTACACACGAATTAAAAACGCCTTTAACGACTTTGGCTGTTTCGACAAAGTTATTGAGTCGTCCTCAGATTGCCGGAAATACAGAACATTTCAACGGACTTCTTGAAACTATTAATCGACAAAATAATCGGCTGCAAAATTTGATAGATCAAGTAATGACAAATGCTTTGGGACATAATGATATCGATTTGCACAAAGAGAAAACGGCGATTCCAGATTTTCTAAATGCAATAATTGCAGACTTTCAGATTGCTTTTCCGAACGTGATAATTAGGACAAATTTTGCGAAAGCACAAGCAACATTGAACTTAGACAAATTTCATTTGACAACGGCAATTACGAATGTTTTAGAAAATGCCGTAAAATATGGTTGTCATAATATCATAATCTCAACTACGCTAAAAAATTCTGAATTCTGCATTGGCATTCAAGACGATGGCATTGGAATCTCTAAGAAAAATCAGCTATTATTATTCGATAAATTTTACCGAGTACAACAAGGCAATATCCACAATACAAAAGGTTTAGGACTTGGGCTATATTATGTGGAGCAGATTTTAAAAGCGCATCAAGGCAAGATCAATATCATCAGTGATTTGGGTCAAGGCGCGACATTCAATCTCTCGATTCCGACTTCTTAAAACAAACTGTAATTGACACGGCATTCCACAATACATTGCCAAAAAACCAAATATTTAAAAAATGAAAAAGATCCTCTTAGCTGAAGACGATGCTGATTTTGCAAAAGTTCTAAAACAGTATTTAGAGCTTTTCGATTTTATTGTTCATTGGGTTTCCGATGGCGAATTAGCATTTTCTGCTTTTAAGAATGATGATTTTCAGTTTTGTATATTGGATGTAATGATGCCAAAAATCGATGGATTTACGCTTGCTGAGAAAATTGTAAACCACAATCCTGAAGTACCTTTTCTTTTTTTGACTGCCAAAAAGCTAAAAGAAGACAAAATAAGAGGACTTAAACTCGGCGCCGACGATTATATAGTAAAGCCTTTTGAAGCTGACGAACTTGTCTTGCGAATCCAAAATATCTTGAAGAGAAGTGAAAAACCAATTGTAAATATTTCTAAAACTCAAACTATACAGATTGGAAAATTCCTCTTTGATACACAGCGATTATCATTGCAAAACGAGAATAGCCATCAGCAATTAACCGAAAAAGAAGCTGCTCTACTCCTATTTCTTTTCCAAAATAAAAATCAACTTATCAAGCGCGATGTAATTCTGAAAGCTATTTGGGACACAGATGATTTCTTCTCTGGTCGAAGTATGGATGTTTTTATCAGCCGACTTCGTAAATACTTTAAAGAAGACGATTCAATTTCCATTGAAAGCAAACGAAATTTGGGGTTGGAGTTTAGATGCTAGCTATTAGCTATCAGCGTTTAGCTCTAAAAACAAAGCTTTTCGTTTTTGGAGCTTCATCAAACTTTAATGTTTTAATACTAGTAGTAATTGAAGTTATGTGTCATTTCAAATTATCTACACTTAATAGAAATTGCTAAACTTCCAAAGTAAATCTTAAGCGACCACATAAGCTTGTGAAATGTTCGAAAATCATCAAAATAAACTTCCCCCTCTATTTCCTACTTCTAAAGTGCTTTGCTAATGCCAAAATGAAAATTGCAAGCGCTACTCCAGTAAAAACATAAGACAGTATTTGGTAATCTGTATCCACTAATTTTGAAAGGAAAATAAAAGCTAGTGAAAGAAGATACAAATACAAAGGTTTAGCATCTACAATGGATTTTTTCATCTTGAATATTTTAAGAGATCAAATATAGTGAAGTAGATCAAAACGTATAAGCTGAATACCCAGAGCTAATGAAATTATACATGGTAAAAGCATAACATAAACTGCTTAATTTAGTACCAGACTCGTTTCGAAATTCGTAAATTTTCGCAGACAAACTTAAAGAAGTCTCCATTGATGCTCAACGAACATTAAATCGGAATTTTTTTATATTAAAACTCAATATATGGAATTTAATACTCAAGAAAATCGCACCGAATCACTTAAACTTTTTAGTACAAAAATTTGGATTGCTGCAGCAATTATATCATTAACTGTGGTCGTTTTACTATTATTTAAAACGCTTTTCAGCTTGCTGCTTTTGGCATTAGCGGGAGTTTTAATGTGCGTATATTTTCACGGATGTGCTTCTCTTCTTCTGGGCAAATTTAGAATTGGCAAAACCTTTGCGCTAGTATTGGCGATATTATTAAATATTGTAATAATTGGTCTCTTTATCTGGTTTGTGGGCGCTAGATTAAGTTCGCAAATAGATGAGCTTTCAGATACGATGCCGCAAACTTTTGAACATGCAAAAAAATGGCTTAGCAGCCAGCCAATGGGAAATAAAGTGCTGGACTATATGTCAAATTCTATGGACTCTGGAAAAGCAACTGCGACTATAAGATCGTTCTTTTCATCTACATTTGGTATCATCAGCGATTTATATATCGTTTTACTCTTAGGGATGTTTTTTACTGCAAGTCCAAATGTATATCGTCGTGGTTTTATACATCTCGTTCCATCTTCGGGGAAAGAAAAAGCAGCGAAACTTTGGGATCGTTTAAATACGCTACTTCGCAACTGGTTGAAGGGACAGATCTTCGGATTCTTCTTTATCGCAGTTTTAAGCGGATTAGGACTGTGGGCATTGGGAATGCCGCTGATATTGACCCTGGCTTTAATAGCAGGTTTACTAAATTTTATTCCAAATTTTGGGCCAATCATCGCGCTTGTGCCTGCGGTATTACTTGCGTTTACAATAGGGCCTCAGACAGCTTTGCTTGTTGTGGCACTTTATACTTTTATTCAAATCATACAAAGTGCTGTCACACAGCCACTGATTCAGCAGAAAATGGTCAGTGTGCCTCCAGGTTTACTAATTTTTGGTCAGATCGGCATGGGTGCTTTAGCGGGATTTTGGGGCGTACTTCTGGCAACTCCTTTTGTTGCCATAATTTTGACTTTGGTAAATAAACTGTACGTCGAAAAGCAATCAAAAAAAATTCTACCAGAAAAAGAAGAATCTTCTGATTAAGTTTTACCGGTAACAAGTAAAATAATTACTTTCTTTTAACTCCTTGCAATATCCAGTCCTGCACCTTTACGTCAGAGTCAAAAGTGTGTAATACTGAAAGATCGCCAGTACTTTCTAAGACAACAGCTCTCACTTGACTCAGATGCAAAACATTTGAGGCACGTAATTTTGACCGCAAATCATCCTCCGTAACTCTGGCTTTTTTCAGATTTTCATATAAAATGTCCTCGCCATCCATCAATAGCAAAGGCTGATTATCAATTATCTTATGCACAATTACAAATCTTCGTAAGTAAGCAATTAATGTTTGTAATAAAAATATCGCTACTAGTGCCACTATTGCAACTAAAGGCGTGACTTCCTTTAACAAAATCCCACTTGCAATTATAGATCCTATTGCGATAGTAGACGCAAAATCAAAGCTCGACATTTTACTAAAAGTTCTTTTACCCGATAATCTTGTTAACACTATAATCGCAATAAAGATGATAATTGTAGCCAACAGTACTGCGAGCGCTTTTCCTGTGGTAATTCCAAAAAAATTTTCCATTACTATATATTTTTGACTAATATAAGAATTTTGTGAAAAACATTATTCCAAAATCCACCATATAATTCCAGAATTCCGCAGATATGGCCTGTCAACGTCTTAAAAAATAAAGCAATTTAAAAATTGGGGTATACTCACTTTATAATTCGAATTATACAGCTGAAAACAATTAGGGCTTTCGCCAAATATACACAGGTCGCTCAAGCCCTACATTTCGAAGAATTTGAATGATTCTCGGCCGAAGCAATTCGGTGCGGAAGGTGATTTATTCGCTTAGCCTAGATTAAAAGTATTTTGACCGACGTCACTAAATCTGACGTAAGGACTTTTTTACGAAAATTCGTGATTACAAACTTTACATTTGTATTTGTAGCGGGTATAAAATGGTAGCACCACAACAAATAATGTTAGCAAAAACGAAAAGAAGGACTTTAAGTCCTTGACTGTAGTCAGTAGTTGAATCTTTTCGGCGCCACAATTTGGGCATTTTAGCAACGCTCCACTATCGTCAAGTGAAAAAGGACTGATATCTGACAAAATCTTTTTTGCTTCTTCATAATCTTCCTCGTACACAAAAAGTTTAACGCCGCCAATCGCATTGCTCACCAAAGGATCGGTGTCTACTGTATGACTGTCGCGCACAAATACCGCTATACCTTCAGATTCTATCTTTCCTTTGTAAATATAGGCCTCACTAGAATACTGAAACTGTCCAATTTTTTTGAATTTATTATTTTCCATAATGTGCGAAACCAAACAATTCTTATTTTAATAAAAGTAAATTTAAAAAGTAGAACTTTGTCAAAGTTAGTAGAATATTTGGTAGAAATAAGTACTATGATATTTCTTTGGGCGCGCCCTTTCAGGTCAGGCTGTTCACTGTATCTTTTCTGGCAAAAAAGCCAGAAAAGGATGCCGTTCCCACCCTTCGCGCAGTTGATGTTCATCAATAAAAACTCGTTGAAAAACCGTGAAAAAGAGAATTTAAACGCAATTTAGGAAAAATATAAAAAAAAGTAGCCTCAAACAAGTTGAGGCTACGCGGGATAAAAAATTCTCTTTTAAAAGAGAATTGCTTTCCATAACTACAAATCTAATTAAAAAAAAATAACTGTGAAAGAATTTATGAGATGTATTTCAACTGATCTGCGTTTTAATTCTTGAAAAGATAAAATTATCAAAATTAAAAATAGTTATTTCTAAAGTTATGTATTTTGCGCTAGGGGTAGGAACGACCCGAGCAAAGCGAACTGGCGAAGCACATCCATTGCTGCTCCCCGACTACATCAATAATAACGGAATTTCTTGGAGCAGCAAAGATACAGTGGATGACCCGGTTGTGGCTGTTATTGCGATAACGATAATTTGATGAGATTGCCGCAATTGTCTCGCAATAACAGCCACAAAGCGCTTAAATGAAAATGATACTTGAAATGAAAGACACAATTCGGATAAAAAACGGTCTAAATATCTTTTTAACCTTAACCTTAAATCGTCTTTTTGTAACTCCACACCGCCAATCCATTCATTAAAACGGCATAAAAACAGATAATCAAAAACTGTGTACTGATGTCTGAAAAACCCGAACCTTTGAGCATTACCATTCGGATAACCTCAACAAAATAGCGGATAGGATTGAATAAAGTTACATTTTGAGCCCAGATCGGCATACTTTCAATTGGTGTGAAAAGTCCGCTCATCAGGATGAAAATCACAGCGAAAAACCAAGCGATAAACATTGCTTGCTGCTGCGTGTCGGTGTAATTTGAAATTAATAATCCCATTCCGAGGATTACTAATAAATACACCGCCGAAAACAAATAAATCAACCCGATATTTCCGATAATGGGAACATCAAAAATGAATTTTGCGATGATTAATCCAACGGTCAAAATGAGCATTCCTAGCACCCAAAACGGAAATAATTTTCCGATAATAAACTGGTATCTCTTGATTGGTGTAACGTTTATTTGCTCCAATGTTCCCATCTCTTTTTCGCGCACGATATTCATCCCAGAAAGAAAAAGTGTGAGCATTGTGACCAGTAATACCAGGATTCCAGGCACCATATAGGTTTTATAATTGAGGGTGTTGTTGTACCAAAACGAAGGAATTATTTCGATGTTTGTTGGTCTCGATAACTGACGGTCTTGCTGATAGGCGTTTACTAGAATTTCTTGATTGAAACTTCTTACGATTTGGTTTACATAGACGTTTTCGACACCTGCTTTTGCGCCGTCGATTGCGTTGATATAAACTGCTAAATCAGCTGCTTTGCTTTTGACTAAATTACCTTCAAAATTTTCAGGAATCTCTAAAACAACTTCTACTTCTCCCCTCTCCATAGCTTCATCGGCAATACTTTTGGACGGAAAATCCTCGATAATATTAAAATATGTAGAAGCTCTAAATTTGTCAATCAATTCTTTTGACGACGTCGATTTGTCGTGATCTACATAAGAAAAAGCAATATTTTTGACTTCAAAAGTTGCGGCATTCGATAGGATTAATAGCTGTAATAACGGCAACACAAATATGATTGGCAACATTCCTTTGTTGCGCATAATCTGTTTGAATTCCTTTTGAATTATATATCCTATTGTTCTCATTTGATCGCTGACATTTTAATTTAGAGATTCCTCGAGTCTTGCTGATTCACTCAGAAAATCATTCTAATCGTATTTTATATTTTTTGACGCTAATCGCGGTAAATACCAAAGACATAATAACTAGAATCCCAGTTTCTCGCCACAACTGAGCAATACCAACGCCTTTGAGCATAATTCCTTTGAGAATTACAATAAACCACTTGGCGGGAATTATATTGCTGATGTATTGCAACGGCAAGGGCATACTTGACAGCGGAAAAATAAATCCGGAAAGTAAAATGACTGGAAGCATCAGTCCCATCAGTGAAATCATTAAGGCAGCTTGCTGTGTTTCGGCAATTGTAGAGATCAAAACTCCGAGCGTTAATGAGGTAATGATAAATAATATGCTCTCCATTCCTAGCAGAAATAAACTGCCTTCCACGGGGACATTAAAAACGAAAATACTTAAAACGATGATGACAATTGCATTGATAATTGACAGGAATATATAAGGAAAAACTTTCCCTATAATGACCAAAAATGGTTTTAATGGTGACACTAACAGAATTTCCATTGTGCCTAATTCCTTCTCGCGAGTGATGGAAATCGAGGTCATCATTGCTGAAACTAGCATCAAGATTACGGTCATTACGCCGGGGACAAAGTTGAAAACACTTTTCATTTCAGGATTGTAATACATTTGAGATTGCAGCCTTATTTGATACGGGCTTTCTATTCCCTGATTGAGTTCTTGCTGGTAATTTTGCAGTATTGACTGTGTGTAATTTGTAATTGTGTTAGCCGTATTTGGATCTGTCGCATCGCTAATAATCTGAATACTTCCTTTTTTTTGAACTTGCAGATTCTTGGCGAAATCCTTTTCGAAAACTAAAACTGCCTTTACTTTTCCCTTTTTAAAGACTTCTTCAATCTGATTTTCATTGAGAATCTCGTTCTCAATTTTAAAGTACTTTGAAGCATTTATTTTATTGATAATCAATTTGGTTTCCGAGTCTTTTGATTTATCCAAAATTGCAATATCGACATTGTTTATTTCGTTGGTAATGGCAAAACCAAAAAGCATAATTTGAGCAATCGGCATTCCGAAAAGTATAAACATAGAGCGTCTGTCACGAAAAATGTGATAGAATTCCTTTTTTACAAAACCAATAAATCGTTTCATTCTACTCTGGTTTAGGTATTTAATATTGATTCCTAACTTTGTTTTACTGTACTTTACCTACTCTAGATTTCGTGCCAATTTCAAGAATACTTCATTCATTGAATTTACCTCAAACTGTTCTTTCAGATTTTTGGGTGTGTCCAAAGCTTCAATACGACCATCGACCATTATCGAAACTCTATCACAATATTCGGCTTCGTCCATATAATGTGTGGTTACAAAAATCGTGGTGCCTTTGTGTGCTTGTGCATAAATAAGTTCCCAAAACTGACGCCTTGTAATTGGATCTACTCCACCGGTTGGCTCATCGAGAAAAACAATTTTAGGTTCGTGCAGCAAAGCCACCGAAAAAGATAATTTTTGTTTCCAGCCTAAAGGAAGTGATCCGACTAACTGATTTGCTACATCCTGAAGTTGCAATTCTTCTATTAGAACTTTGGTTTTTTCTTTGATCTGCTTTCTACTTAATCCATAAATTCCGCCAAAAAAAGTAATGTTTTCTTTGATTGTAAGATCATCGTACATCGAGAACTTCTGACTCATATATCCAATACTTCTCTTTACTTCTTCGGTTTTACTACTTACATCCAAATGATTTACCAACGCCGATCCCGAACTAGGTTTCGAAATTCCTATCAGCATTTTCATCGCCGTCGTCTTTCCCGCTCCATTAGCTCCCAAGAAACCAAAGATTTCTCCTTTGTACACATTAAAAGAAATGTCTTTCACAGCAGTGAAATCTCCAAATTTCTTGGTCAGATTTTTTACTTCGATAATTTTTTCCTTTTCCACTTTATACCAATTTATTAGGTCCTGCCAAATCCATAAAAACATCTTCAATCGTCGCATCGGTCAAATGAATTTCAATCTCACTATTATTATTCTCCATTAAATATTTTTGTAAATCAGCAGGATCAAAGTTTTCCTGAGAATCTGTATAATGTATGTATTCGCCAAAGGCATAGACACTACCGCTAGTCGGATATTTTTTTAAGTCTAAAAGTAATTTATAAGTTTCCGAAGCACTCACATTATAAATTTTCTTCTTATAATTTGCAACAATATTTTGAGGTGTATCGATTTTCAAAATTTTCCCTTTTTGGATAAGTGCAATTGTATCGCATAATGCCGCTTCGTCCATATATGGAGTCGAAACCAATATGGTAATTCCCTTCTCTTTGAGTCGCTTGAGCATATCCCAAAATTCCTTACGAGACACCGGATCAACGCCAGTTGTGGGTTCATCCAAAAATAATACTTTCGGTTTATGAATGAGAGCGCAGCACAGAGCCAGTTTCTGCTTCATTCCTCCAGAGAGTTTGCCGGCTCTCCGTTTTTTGAAAGGTTCTATCTGAATATAAATATCTTTTATGAGATCGTAATTCTCCTCGATTGTCGTTCCGAAGATTGTCGCAAAGAATTCAAGATTTTCTTCGATGGTTAAATCCTGATACAAAGAAAACTTTCCAGGCATATATCCTACCGAATTCCGAATAGCTTTATAATCCTTTACCACTTCAAATTTGGCAACGGTTGCAATTCCCTCGTCAGCAATAAGCAGAGTTGTAAGAATTCTGAAAAGTGTTGTTTTGCCAGCACCATCAGGGCCAATAAGTCCGAAAAGTTCGCCATCCGCAACTTCAAAGCTAATGTCGTCAACTGCTTTTAGCGTTTTATATGATTTTGATATGTTCTTTACAGAAATGCTCATTGTTTTTTGAAGTTTTATTTAGCGGAATTTTCGGTAATCTTTTAATTTAGATTATTTCAATTCTTTTGATCATTTCGCTTATCTAAATCTTTAAATCTTTCCTTGTATAATACGCTACAAGGCTAAAAATAAAAGTAACTGTTATTCTAAAAATCATCGCTCCAATAGTTTTTGTCATATAAACTCCATCTGTGTAAATATGAATTCCAAAAGCGATAAATGCGCTAGTCAATATTAATACAGCTACTACTAATAGTTTAAAAGTTCCTTTCTTGCCCTTTACAAATCCATACGCGGCAAAAAGATAAATTATACTGCAAATAAAGTTTGCCCATACGACTGTTAAGACATAATCTCCCTCTTTCGCGCGCACTTCATTTAAATCGAAAATGAGTGAAGTACTTAAATACAAGGTTAGTAATGCAAAAGCCGTGAGGATAAATGCCGCGATATATCTGATATTTCTTTTCATAATTTTATTTACCATTTTCTACATTTCTTCAATCTTTTAATCTTACAATTTATTTAGATCATTTTGATTTTTTCGATCATTTCGATTCTTGTACCCACACCTCCCCCGGCATTCCAATCTTCAAACCTCCATCGTTCCTAATCTTAACCTTCACAGCGTAAACCAGGTTTACTCTCTCCTCCTTAGTTTGAATAACCTTCGGAGTAAATTCCGCTTGAGCAGCAATCCACGAAATAGTTCCTTTGTACGATTTCATTTCGTCCTTTCCATCAATTTTTACCGTTACTTCTTGTCCTATTTTAATTTCTGGCAGTTGTGTTTCGCTTACATACACGCGTAAAGTCATTTCAGTCATATCAGCAATTTTGTAGAGCGGTTTTCCAAAAGCAGCAATTTCACCAGGTTCAGCATATTTTGTCAAAACGGTTCCTTTTATAGGATTTATAATTTTACTTTTCTGAATCTGATCATTGATTTTTTCAATCTGAACATCAATCGATTTCAAATCACTTACAATCGGTGCATTCTGAGTCCCCACACCTTTTATCTGTTCTTCAATTACTTTTACTTTGCCGTCAATTTCATCCACTTGACGTTTAGTAGCAGCATTCTCAGCGTACATACTTCCAATTCTGCTCTTCTCAATCTTTGCAGATTTCAGTTGCGCCACCAGAACACTTTTTTGCGAAAGCACATTTGCCGATCTTGACGAAACCGTATTTTTTGAAGCATTCAATTGTTGCTTGCTCAAATACAATTGCAAAGTATCGATCAATCCAACTTGACTACCCGCTTCCAGAAGATCCCCTTCCTCTAACTGTAGAAATTCGATTTTTCCGTTAGATTCAGATGAAACAGTAACTTCTGTAGCTTCAAAATTTCCATATCCATCAGCTCTTTCAGTAGTTTTATTACAGGTAATTATTCCCATAGCTGCTATTAGTATAAAGCTTATTTTTTTCATTTTCTAACTATATTTTTAGCGGTTTTTTTTTTTAAATTCCTCTGATAATTTCGTAATTCGATTTGGCAAGAGAAAGCTGAACTTCGTGTGCTTTCAGAGCATTTTTTGCTTCAAATAGATTGGTGAATTCCGTCAAATATTCTGATGTGGTAATTACTCCGTTTTTCATTTGAGCATTGGCCGATTGTACAATCTTCTCACGTGTTTCGATGATTTCGTGGTCAGATTCCAATAGTTCTTGAATCTTCTTAATATCATTATCTACTTGCTGTAATTCAATTTTATTATTCAGTTCAAAAGTTTCCTTTTCCGTTAGCACAATCTCTTTTGCTATATCTAGGGCACTGATATCTTTCTTGTTTTTTCCCCAGTCCAAAATATTCCAATTCGCTTTTAAACCCACAATATAAAATCCTTGAAAAGAGTTGTCAAGCATATTCAATCCAGGATTCCCGTAACCTGCCTGACCAAAAGCATTAATTCGGGGAAGAGTCGATTTGGAGATTACATTTTTAGTGAAATCAATTTGCTGATTTTGCAAGTCATAAAATGCAAGTTCAGGTCTCAAATTGTGAGAAACCTTATCTGCAATAGAAGGTTGAACCACGATCGTTTCCGAATCAATCTCGCTAAAAGTTAATTCAGAAAGATTTTGAAACATTTTTATATTTTCGAATTTAATTTCCGTCAGCTGCTGTTTAATTTTCAACATTTCCGCTTCCAGAATAAGTTCGGATGCAGGAAGAATAGCGCCATATTTAACTCCCGATTTTACTTCTTTAACTTTTGCTAAAAGCAATTCGTTTTTCGAAACTAACAAAGCACGCTTCTCTTGAAGTAATAAAATCGTAAAGTAATATTGGTTAATGCGGCTTTTCAAGTGGTATAAATTCACTTCCAGTTGCTGTTGCTGCGTTTTGGACTGCGCTGCTTTTAGTTTTGCATTTGCGTCAATTGTTCCACCATTGTATATAATCTGATTTACATCCAAGGTCGCACGGTACTGATCTTTGTTGATCTGCTCCATTTCAGGCAAAGCAATTGGCAATCCAATCACTTCCGATTGATAAGTCGCTTGCGCATTTAGGTCGATCTTTGGGAGTTTGGTTGTATTTGAAGCGTCAATTTCATAAGTTGACTTTTGCTGGAGTAGCCCATTTTGTTTAGACAAAGGATAATTTTTTGCCACCAAAGCATAGCATTCTTCCAATGTCAAAGTCTTCTGAGCACTTGCAATTACTGGTAACAAGAATATGAGCAGCATGATTATTTTAAATTTCATTTCTCTAAATTTTTATCGAATTAATGATAAAGGATGCAACCTCCGTTTTACGGTCAAGTAAAATTTGATTGTATCTGTCCTTATCCACATTTATTAATGCCATCAGCAACGGCTGACCGATAAAAGGAAAGATATTCAGCGATAGAATGTTGATCAACAACTGCTCTGCTTCTATCTGTCTTATAATGCCTTTCTCAATAGATTCCGCCACTTGCAAACTAAATTTCTCCATCGATGGAAAGTTCTTTTGCGCTCGAAGTGTATTCACAAACTCAGGGTTTTTGTTTAACTCCTGAATCACAAAGTTTGGTAAGTATGGATGCTTTACAACAAAAGACACATAATTCTCCGTGAAACTTTCAATTTTTTCAAATAACTCCGAATCATCGTTAAGCACCTTATTTAGCTGAGGTGCCAATAGTGAAAAAGCACTTTTAAAAACCGCCTCAAACAGTAATTGTTTGCTTCTGTAATAATAGTGCAACAGTGCTTTATTGATTTTCGCCTTATCAGCAATCTCTTGCATACGAGCGCCATCCATACCTTTTTGCTGAAAAACATCTTTTGCAGCCTCTAATATTTCATGTTCAGTACTTTCTGTTTTAGCTTTATCCATCCTGTTTAAATAAAAAGTTTAACCGTTTGGTTAACAAATATACATAAAAAGACATTATCCAAAATTTTAATATGCGAAATAATTGTTATTTAAAGCTTTAGGACTTCTGTTTGTCTCAGGATAATAATATAAAATACCTCAAAGTTTTGAATTTTTCGAAAAAGAATTCTAACTTTCTGAAGCTAGTGCTTCGCCAGTTCGTCCTACGGGACTCGGGTCGCGCTTTCCACTTCAATTCCTCGTTGCAGAGCTTTTTTTCCAAAGACCAATCCCGATGGTTATCGGGACCTTTGGTCCTGCTTCTTTACTAGAAACAATTTAATGTAGTTGCAAAGCTTCAATATTTAAAATCAATCTTTTTCTTTAAAAAAAATGGCCACGCTAGTCTACTTATTATGCCGGTTTTCTTTTGTAAAAACTTTGTTCATCCGAAAAATGCTGTTACACAACGTATAGTGCGGCAGGGGTAGGAACGGCATCCTTTGCTGCTCCCCGATCACATCAATAATGACGTGATTTTCTGGGAGCAGCAAAGATATAGTGGATGACCCGGTTGTTGCTGTGAAGAATGAAACAGCAATAAGCCGCCCAAAAAATCATGAAAACAAAACCTGATTTATTACAGATTCAGTCAAAATATGTAATGCTAAAAAGCCTGAATCTTGCGAATCAGGCTTTTAATATTTCGAATCTATTTGAAAAATTTTAAAATTTAATAATTGACAGTTACACCAAAGCCTAATCCCATATCACTGTCGTAGTGCGTGGAAAGTCCCAGATTGCGAGTTAAAATATATTTTAGTCCTGTCATATATTCCTTATCAGTGTTGACCATAAATGCCCATCGCAGGCGAGGTGTCAACGGTATATCTTCGCGTTTTAACTGAAAACGCAGCTTCCCATCAATATACATTTCGGCCTGAAAAATGAGCAGCATAGGTAATGTGTATTCAGCACCCAAACTGAGTACGGCTCGGCGATCTTTTTTAGAAACTTGCCCAAAAAGATTTTTCTCCAGATCTGAGCCTTGCTTTCGATATCTCCAGTCAAAACCCACGAATGGCATTAACCATTGATTTTTTCCAATATACCTACCAATATGCGTTTCTGCTTCATATCCATCAGCATCATTATATCCCAAACGCCATTCAGTGCCTATGCTCCAACGAGTATTTTGAAACATAATTTGTCCGTCATTTCCATTGGTGGCAAAATCATTTTCTGCCATGAAATTCATCATATTACTTTCTGCTTGCAACTTTTTGTAAGCCCAATTTTTATCTGGCAAATACGGGTTTGGCTCTTGTTCATCATAGGCAAAAACGCGATTCATCCCCGCCATCATATGATAGAGAATGTGGCAGTGAAAAAACCAGTCTCCCTCGTTATTGGCAAGAAATTCAATAGTATTGGTCTCCATCGGCATAATATCCAGAACATTTTTTAGCGGAGAGTATTCACCCTCACCGTTTAATACTCTAAAATCGTGACCGTGGAGGTGCATCGGGTGACGCATCATAGAATTATTGTGCATAGTGATGCGAACTATCTCTCCTTTTTTGATAAGAATTTTATCCACTTCAGAAAGCACTTTATTGTCCATGCTCCACACATAACGATTCATATTTCCTGTAAGATCAAAGCGAAGTTCTCGCATCGACGCATCTGCTGGAAGTGTTGTAGGTACAGTCGACTTTAACATTCCATAATTTAATGTCACTAAATCTGAATTTTTATCCATAGAATGCGACGAATGATCCATCTCCGAATCCATATCCATTTTCTTCATTCCAGATACTTCCGGATACATCACGGCATTCATATCCATTTTTTGATATGACATCTCCATTCCCATATCGTCCATGCTACCGTCCATATTCATCATATCGTTCATCATCTTCATACCTTCAAAATATTTGAGTTTTGGTAGTCTTGATTCTAATTGAATGACACCAGTTCCAAAATAGGCTGAAGCAGATGAGGTTCGATCTTCGGGCGTGGCAAGAAATTCATTTGCCAAACCTTTTTCAGGAATTGTTATTACAACATCATAAGTTTCTGATACTCCAATGATAAGCCTATCAACTTTCAAAGGTTCTACATCATTCCCGTCATTTGCAACAACTGTGATCTTTCCGCCCGCGTATGTAAGCCAAAAATATG
>JBBSRP010000014.1:0-23520 GCA_038242935.1 Flavobacteriales bacterium | reverse complement strand
TAGGCAGTAACTTAGTCTTTGTAAAGAACGTTATTTATCGAGATATTGTACTAATAAATCTTTAATTTTTTTGAGACGTAGCAATGTTTCCTCGCTATTTGTATCAGTATCAATTTGTTTCTGTTCAACCTGCGAGGCAAATTGCAGTGCACACATCGCTAATACATCTTGCTTGTCTCGCACAGCATAATTCTCTTCAAACTGCTTGATCATAACTTCAATTTTTTTGGAGGCACTTCTAAGTCCCTCTTCCTGAGACATGTCGACAGTAAGGGGATAAACCCTATCTGCGATTGACAATTTAATTTTCAGTTTTTCCATTTTAATATCAGTCTGCAAGTTGTGCTATGCAATAATCAATTTCTCTTATTAAAGTATTTATTTTAAGCTTCGTTTCTCTTTTTTCATCATCGCTGCCCAACAGTGCGCTCGCCATTTTGAGGATTTCATATCGCTCAGTTAGAGTCGCAATCTCTGTACTCTGTTGTGCGATTATCTTTGCTGAAGTCGCCTCTTGTTCCTTGAGTGCACCAATTGTGTTTTCCAATCCTTCGATTTTAAAAAACAACTGCTCAATGCTTTTTTCAAGAGTATCAATTATTCCAACAATCTCACTCATCAATTTATCAAATATATTACTTAATAGAGCAAAGTTACTATTTTGGAGCTATTATCGCACTATATTCTAAAAAATTATTAGCGTTTATCAAATATACAAATAATTTTTATTGTCTTTGCGAGTTATTAGCTTTGTAGTATCTTACTCAAACTATTAAATTTATATATTTAGTCCAAATCCTGTAACCGTATGAAGTTTTACGCCCTTTTATTGCTTGTCTTTAGTTCAGCAGTTGCGCAGCAATATCCACGAGATTATTTCCGACCACCTTTAGATATACCGCTACAATTAGCTGGAAATTTTGGTGAACTTCGCAACAATCATTTTCACGCCGGACTGGATTTTCGTACGCAACAACGTGAAGGTCTTAATATTTACGCAGCGGCTGATGGTTATGTTTCTCGTATCAAAATTTCGACCTACGGTTATGGAAAAGCAGTTTACATCACACATCCAAACGGATATACTACGGTTTATGGACATCTGCAGCAAGCAGTAGGTCCTATAAAAGATTATATATTTAAAAAGCACTACGAAGCAGAAAGTTTCGAAATTGAATATTTCCCGAAACCTGACGAACTTCCAGTAACCAAAGGACAAGTAATTGCTCTGTCTGGAAATACTGGAGGATCTGGAGGTCCGCATTTACACTTTGAGATACGAGATTCTAAAACTGAGAATATTCTAAATCCATTATTATTCGGATTTGATTTGCTTGTGCCTGATACTAAGAAACCGGTTGTCACCAAATTGATGGTCTATCCTGTAGGTGAAAATTCTATTGCTAATAATTATGTAGTTCCCACAATGTTGAGCTTTATAATGCAAAAAGACGGGACTTATCAAGCCGAAAAGATAGTGGCTTCGGGCAAAATCGGAATCGGATTTTCTGGTTATGACAGCAATGATGCCTCTCCGAACAAAAACGGAATTTATTCTGCAAAAGGGTATGTTAATGGAAAACAGAAATTCGAAAATCGATTTGAAAGTTATCATTTTGACGATACGAGATATATAAATGCGCTTCTTGATTATTCGAGATTAAAGAAAACAGGAGAAAGAGTTCAGAAGATGTTTGCCGAAAAAAAATATCCTTTGCCAACACTCACCACTGATAGAGGCCTTGGTGTAATTGAAGTAAAACCGAATTTTAATCAGATTTATAAATTAGAAGTCGCCGACTACAACGGAAACAAAACTATTTTTTCTATTCCGATAGAATATGGAATTCAGCCTCAACCATTGGGAACTCTTCCGAAAAAGACCGCATATTTTATAGATTCCGAAAGAGAATATATTTTCGAAAAAGATTCGATGGAAGTAATATTTCCTGTCGGAACTTTTTATAATGATTTTTATTTAAATTTTGATGTTCGAGACAAAACGATGTATCTCGACAATACCGATGTTCCAGTGCAGAAGAATTTTAAAGTAGCCATTGCTGATTCAAGCTATTCCAAAGAATCGATTCCGAAGACCTTTATCGCTTTGGTTGATGGACGCCGCAAGAATTACAATAAAACTTATTTTAAAAACAATGTATTTACGACCTACGTGCGAGGACTTGGTAATTTTAGTCTTGCACAAGACACAAAGGCGCCAACAATTTCGATAGGAAGTTCTGTTGATGGAAAAACAATCAATAATTACAAAACACTTACTTTGACGATTGGAGATGATCTGTCAGGCATCAATGAATATAAAGGATATCTAAATGGAAAATGGATACTTTTTGATTACGATTATAAAAGCCGAAAGATAGTACACGATTTTTCAGACAATATTTATCAGAATGGACGCAATGATTTAAAAGTTATTGTCACTGATAATGTAGGGAATTCTGCTACCTTTGAAACTCATTTTTTTAAAAACAGATAATTCAATAAAACTCAGCTTTTTGAAAACAAAAACTCTTATTTACAGCATACTTTTCTTTTGTTCAGGTATGATTGTACAAGCTCAAACAGGAAGATTAAAAGGAATAGTTTTGGACGAATATAATCTGCCTGTTGCCAACGTCAATATAATGGTACTCGACCAAGCAACCGTTACAGATGCCACAGGATTTTATCAAATTACTATTCCATCAGGCAAAAAACTAACAGTTTACTT
Source organism: Flavobacteriales bacterium (assembly GCA_038242935.1). GTDB lineage: Bacteria > Bacteroidota > Bacteroidia > Flavobacteriales > Flavobacteriaceae > Flavobacterium. The sequence continues at coordinate 20,789 of JBBSRP010000014.1, read as the reverse complement.
TACTCATATTTCTTTAAAGAAAGTCACAGCTTCTATTGTTTTAAAGCAAAATGAAGATTATGAGTTCAACATCCAAATGAACAGCAGCGCCGAGCAAATGGATGAAGTGGTTATTGTAAAAGGACAGCGCAGAAGAGCTGAAGGTATTACGATTATTGATCCTGAAGTAATCAGAAGAATTCCCGGTGCAAATGCTGGAGTAGAAAATATCATCAAGACACTTCCGGGCGTTTATTCGAATAATGAGTTAAGCACGCAGTATGCTGTGCGCGGTGGTAACTACGACGAAAATCTAGTTTATGTAAACGAAATTGAAGTATATAGACCTTTTCTCGTTCGTTCAGGACAGCAAGAAGGATTGAGTTTTACCAATACTGATCTTGTACAAAACGTAGATTTTTCGGCTGGAGGTTTTCAAGCGAAATATGGGGATAAATTATCATCTGTCTTAGATATTACCTACAGACGTCCAACGAAGTTTGCTGCTTCGGCCGAAGTGAGTTTTCTGGGTGGAAGTCTTTCGGCGGAAGCCGTATCAAAAAACCAGAAATGGGCAGCAATCGCAGGTGTAAGATACCGTGACAACAGCCTTCTGGTAAATAGTCAAGAGACAGAAACTAATTTCAAACCTAAATTTGCGGACTTTCAAGCGAATATTACTTACGATGCATCCACAAGATGGCAGTGGAGTTTTCTTGGAAATATTGCACAAAATAGATACGATTATACTCCTCTAACCAGGCAAACGAACTTTGGTACAATCGATGAGCCAATTGCACTTCAGGTGTTTTATGAAGGTCAAGAAAAAGATCGGTACGACACTTATTTTGGAGCAGTAAAATCTACTTTTAAGGCAACTGATAATACAACACTAAAATTTATTGCGTCGGCTTACAGCACTTTAGAACAAGAATATTTCGACATTTTTGCAGGATATTTCTTGGGAGAAGTTGACTCAAGTATAGGATCTGATTCTTTTGGAGATATAAAATTCAGCCGTGCCATTGGTACTCAATTAAATCACGCTCGTAATGATCTTGATGCACTAATTGTAAATGCAGAAATAAAAGGTTTCCATAAACTTGAAGAGAACGAGATTGAATGGGGATTTAAATATACTCGTGAAGATATCCGCGATAGAGTAGTGGAATGGGAAGTGATAGATTCGGCAGGATTTAGTATCAATCCACCTTTTGCAGGAAATTATAATGATCAACCTTATACTCCTTATACTGGGCCACTAGTGCCATATCAGAATGTAAGAGCCATGAACTCTACGATTATTGATAGACTTTCAGGTTTTGTACAATGGAATAGAAAGTCTACAATTGGAGCGCACCAAGTTTGGTACAATGCAGGAGTTAGAGCACATAATTGGACAGTTGACGATCAAATCAATCCAACAAAAAATCAAACGGTTTTTAGCCCAAGAGGACAATTTGCTATCAAGCCAGATTGGGACAAGGATATGGTTTTTAGAGTTTCGGGAGGTCTTTACCATCAACCGCCGTCTTATCGCGAATTGAGAGATGCTGATGCAAAAGTGATTCCAGATGTCAAAGCACAGCAATCGGTACATTTGGTTTTGAGTAATGATTACAGTTTCAAATTATGGGATCGCCCGTTTAAATTGATTTCTGAAGCTTATTATAAATCAATGACTGATGTAAATACTTACACCTTGGATAATGTTCGAATAAGGTATCGCGCAGATAACAATGCCGAAGCTTACGCTTACGGAGCAGATGTTCGATTGAATGGCGAGTTTGTACCGGGTACAGAATCTTGGTTGAGTTTTGGATATCTTAAAACAGAAGAGAACATTAACGATCGCGGATTTATAGCAAGACCAACAGATCAGCGTTTGAAATTTGGAGTATTATTTCAGGATTATATGCCAGCACTTCCAAATGTAAAATTATACCTAAACCTTGTTTATAATACTGGACTGCCTGGAGGTTCGCCATCTTATGCCGATTCATATTTATATCAAAGTCGTTTGAGAGATTATAGAAGAGCCGATGTAGGTTTTAATTATGTGCTTACAGAAAATAATAGCAGCAGACCAGAAGGACATTGGTTGAAAAAATTTAAGGATTTGTCAGTAGGCCTTGAGATCTTCAATCTCTTTAATAATCAAAATTCTATTACTAATACTTGGGTGCGTGATGTGTATACAAAAAATCAATATGGAATTCCAAATTATATGACAACTCGAGTTTTTAACTTTAAAATTTCGGCTAGACTGTAGTTTAAGCTGCTGCTAAAGTCAAAAAATCATTATATTTGAAAAAGAAATTTCTTTGAATAATTTAAAAAGTATGAATAAAATAGTTCTACTCATATCAGGATTAGTGCTTTTAGTGCTCTCATCTTGTAAAGAAGAGGCAGAAAAGCCAAAAGTCATCTACGATTCAAGCAAGAAAGCGACAATCGTGGCTAAGGTTGATACAACCCAAATAGAGATTGCAGATTTGCCAATTTTAATCAGCGGAACAAATTACCTCATTCATCCTGTAGGCGATGTACGCGTTTTTAATGGCTCTAGATCAAGTTACCGCAACAGCACAACTGCTGGCATTAGTTACACTATTTCTAACTATAGCGAGTTTGAGATCACTGGTTTTCTAAGGAATTTTAAATTTCAGCAGATCAATTCTGATTCTCTAACTTCACTTACAGACAAGCGCGTTCTTATTCAAAGTGCAACTTGTGTGATACCAAGTCTTGATAGAAATCGACAAGTGATGATTTATTCATTGGCTGATATGGATACTAATAAAGATGGTAAACTTGACGATAACGATATCAAGTCACTTTATATAAGTACTGTTTCTGGACAGAAATTTACCAAGCTTTCTGCAGATTATGAAGAGTTGGTAGATTGGAAATTTATCGAAACTAAAAATAGAATTTACTTCCGTACTATTGAAGACACAAACAAAAATGGAGAGTTTGACAAAGATGATGTCGTGCATTACAACTACGCCAATCTCGACGATGACGAATGGTCAGTAACAGCATACAATCCAGTATAAAACAAAAAAGAGGCTTATGTAAAGCCTCTTTTTTTGTTTATATTTTTAATGTTCTAAATCAATATATCACTTTCCAAATCTGATTTTTCAATCAGAAAATCGAAATCTAATCTTTTAAGCAGTCCAATAACCAGCTTCTTATACCAGTTCTCAGATTTTGGATGAATGTATATTTTCTCTATCAAATCATTGATGTTTACCGAAATATTTAAGCCTTCATTTACAGGATTAACTCTCGCACTAGCATCGCAGATAATTCGGATTTCACGTTCGTAAATAAAACTTTTTCGTTTAAATAGAAATGGAAAAAACGCATCATCAAACGGAATATACTCTTTCTTATAGTCGATATAATTCACTTCGCCTATTGACTGCTGATAAGTAGTATCTGCTTGCAAAGCTGTTTGCAATCGCCCAACAGTAGACTGAATCGCAAGTCCTTCGTTATTTTGAGTAAAAATTTGCCACATTGCAAAAGATTCGTACTCGTTAATATGCCAACTGCTAATTACAACTTTCTCTCGTCGCTGCTTGTAGAACTTTAAAAACTCAGGATTGTGTTGTGATAGTTTCTTTATCTCTTCAAACGTAGGCTCACTAAAAGTACCTTCATACTGATCTTCAAATTTATCAGAACGTGACATGAATAGCTTTTGTGAAAGCAGTAAATCTAAAAATTTGGATAGATCCAGATACTTCCAAACTATTGTATCTGGATCTTCGGGCAACTTTATTTTCTCGTTTGCAACGTACATTGTGAATCGATTTTATTTTTTAAAGTTACTATTTTAAGTTGTTATTCAAAACTCTGCATCGTTACTAGCTTTCTGTAAGTTCCATCAATTGCAAGTAATTCCTCGTGATGTCCTTGCTCTACGATGCGACCTTTTTGCATTACGACAATCAGATCTGCTTTCTGTATAGTAGACAATCTGTGCGCTATAACAACCGAAGTCCTGTTTTGCATCATATTCTCCAATGCTTGCTGTACAAGTCTTTCGCTCTCGGTGTCGAGAGCAGAAGTAGCCTCGTCAAGAATCATAATTGGAGGATTCTTTAATACTGCTCTTGCGATAGAAAGACGTTGTTTCTGTCCCCCAGAAAGTTTATTGCCGCTGTCGCCAATATTTGTATGAATGCCGTTTGGCAAGTCTTTTACAAACTCGTAAGCATTCGCAATTCTCAAAGCGTCGATAATTTCTTCGTCTGTGGCATCAAGTTTTCCTAAAGATACATTCACTCTAATGCTGTCATTAAACAAAATACTATCTTGAGTTACAAGTCCCATCAGTTGACGTAGAGATGATAATTCGACATTTTTAATATCTGTTCCATCAATAGAAATACTTCCGTCATTTACATCGTAAAAACGAGTTAGTAAATTCGCAATCGTACTTTTTCCACTTCCAGATTGTCCTACAAGTGCAACCACTTTACCTTTTGGAATCGTTAATGAAAAATCTTTTAAAACCGTTTCGTCTTCATAAGCGAAGTTCACATTTTTGATAGTAATTGCATCTTCAAAAGTTGATTTATGCGTAGCATCAACTTTACTTTCAATAGTATTTTTTTGTTCTAATATCTCCAATACTCTTTCCGCGGCAGCGTTCCCTTTCTTAACTCCATAAGAAGCCTTTGAAATTGCTTTTGCAGGTGTTAGAATATTGTACGAAAGTGCCATATACGCGATAAAAGCTGCGCCACTAAGCGTTCCTTCGACCAAGACCATGTTTCCGCCATACCATAACAAAATAGCAATTACTGCAATTCCTAAAAATTCACTTAGGGGAGAAGAGAGGTTTTGTCTATTTAAAATTCTATTTGATAAATGATTAAAGCGCTCTGTAGATCCTTGAAATTTCGAATTAAAATACCCTTCAGATGTAAATCCTTTTATAACCTTAAGTCCACCTAGCGTTTCATCGATTATAGAAAGAAAAATTCCTTGCTCTTGTTGCGCTTTATCAGATTGTCTCTTTAACGATTTTCCGACGAGCGAAATAATATACCCTGAAACAGGAATAAAAATAAATACAAATAATGTCAATTTTACACTTATAGCCAGCATAGCAATGATTGTGAACAAAATAGTAAGCGGTTCTCGAACGATCAATTCTAAAACTGAAAGAAATGAATGCTGAATTTCAAATACATCATTCGAGATTCTTGACATCAAATCTCCTTTTCGCTTTTCAGAATAAAATTCTAAAGGTAGTTCGACCGTTTTCTTATACATCGCATTCCTGATGTCTTTTAAAACACCGTTTCGCAGAAATGTAATAAAATACATTGCTAGATAATTGAATAAATTTTTCAGCAAAAACATCGAAATAATTAATGCAATCATTATTGTCAAAGTGTACATAGCACCATTTGCTGCAGTGCTTTGGGAGATATAATAACTCATATAATCTTCCCCATACTCGCCAATAGACAGCAATCCTTTATATACAGGAAGTTTTGGAGTAACGCCACTAGGCTTAAATAACACCGTCATCATTGGCATCAACGCCAAAAAAGACAGCGCACTAAAAAGCGCATAAAGTATGTTGAAAAAGATGTTCAGATATGCGAATCTTTTATAAGGAACCGCAAACTGAAGAATTTTTTTAAAGTAATTCATTAAATAATTTTAAAATCCGAAAGGATATTTTTTATTTTCTCGTCAAGGAAAATCTCTGCGTCAGGAAGCTCTTCAAGAGATTCAACTGCAGTATTTACACTCACGTAAAATTTAATTTTTGGCTCTGTACCACTTGGTCGAGCGGCTATTTTACTGCCATCAGCGGTATAATAAATAAGCACATCAGATTTTGGAATACTCAAGACTTCAGTTTCGTCAGTAATTAAATTCTTGGCTGTACTATTCAGATAATCTTCGACCATTACAACGCGCTCGCCATTAATTTCACGCAAAGGATTCTCACGCAAATCAATCATCATTTGTTTGATTTTAGCAGCGCCTTCAATTCCTTTTTTGGTCATCGATACCAAATGTTCTTTATAAAAACCGTAATCTACATAAAGCTGTTGCAAATATTCATAAATACTATTTCCAGCCGCTTTTGCTTGAGCTGCCATTTCGCAAGCTAATAATGTTGCCGCAATTGCATCTTTATCACGAACTGCATCGCCAACCATGTAGCCGAAACTTTCTTCGCCACCACCAATAAATTGCTGCTCTGGAAAGTCCTTAATCATTTTTGCAATCCATTTAAAGCCAGTCAAACCAACTTTAAAGTCTACGCCGTAAGCAGAAGCAAGCTCCATAATCATTGGAGTTGAAACGATTGTCGAAGCCACAAATTGTCTTCCATCAAGTTTCCCTTTTTGCTTCCATTGCTCCAATAAGAATGCCGTCATCAACACCATTGCTTGATTTCCGTTCAGCAAAATCAGCTCTCCAGCAGTGTCGCGAACAGCAACTCCAAGACGGTCAGAATCTGGATCCGTACCAATAACAATATCCGCTTTTATCTCTTCAGCAAGTTTTAAAGCCATCGTCAAAGCCTCCGGCTCTTCAGGATTTGGCGATTTCACAGTTGGAAAATCTCCATTTGGAACTGCCTGCTCCGCCACTATGTGAACATCTTTATAGCCCGCTCTTTCCAGAGTTTGCGGCATTAATTTTATCGATGTTCCGTGCAGCGATGTAAAAACGATTTTCAAATTATCTTTTGCCGCTTGCGGAGTGTCAAAACTGGCATTTTCTATAGAGGAAGCGATAAATGCATTATCAATTTCAGTATCTATATAATGTAGTAAGTCAAGATTCTCGTCAAACTTTATATCTTCGTAAGCAAGTGCATCAATCGTGCTAATAATCTCGTGATCCTGCGGCGGCACTAGCTGTCCACCATCTTTCCAATAAACTTTATATCCATTATACTCTGGAGGATTATGCGAAGCTGTAAGTACAATCCCACACTGGCAGTTCAGCTTTTTTACTGCAAAACTCAATTCTGGCGTTGGTCGCATATCCGAAAAAAGGTACACTTCAATTCCGTTTGCACAAAAAACATCTGCCACAGTTTTCGCCAAAGTATCGCTATTATGCCTGCAATCATAGGCAATTGCAACCTTCAATCTCTCATTTGGAAACACCTTGTGCATATAATCTGCAATCCCCTGCGTATTTTTCCCGAGCGTATATTTATTAATTCGGTTCGTGCCCGCACCCATAATGCCGCGCATTCCGCCAGTACCAAATTCGAGATTTTTGTAAAAGCTGTCCTCCAATTCTTTCGGCGACGACGTCATCATTTCAATCACTTCCGCCTGTGTTTCTGCGTCAAAAGTTGGCGTTAACCACTCATTTACACGTTTCAAAATTGTTTCTGCTATATGCATTTTATATTTTTTTTTGGAGCTGCTTCCCGCTTTCCGTTCCAATCTTTTTTGTTTTTTAAAGAAAAAACAAAAAAAGGATTTCCTCTGCAATCGGGGCTAGGGCTCTCCGTTACTATTCATATTTTATCTAAAACTTTCAACCAAAGTTTTTAGTTCAAATCTAATCCTGAAGCTCAGCAATATTGCTGCTTTCTACAATCTTGTATCGGTCTTGATGTCCTTTGCTGCGAAGAATAATTTCGCCAAGAAAACCAGCAAGAAAAAATTGTGTTCCTATAATCATTGTTACAAGAGCAATATAAAACCAAGGATTACTGCTCACCAATATCGTTGGCAAACCATTATAAAGTCTGATCAATTTATTAACTCCGATAAATCCGGCAGCAGCAAATCCTATTATAAACATAATCGATCCCAATGCGCCAAAAAGGTGCATCGGACGTTTTCCGAATCTACTCAAAAACCATATTGTGATTAGATCTAGAAAACCATTTACAAAACGATCCATTCCAAATTTTGTTTCGCCGTATTTTCGAGCCTGATGTTTTACAATCTTTTCGCCAATCTTGCCGTATCCAGCATTTTTTGCTAAAACGGGAATATAGCGATGCATTTCACCAGAAACCTCTATGTTTTTTATTACGGCATTTTTGTAAGCTTTCAGCCCACAGTTAAAGTCATTCAGTTTTACACCGGAAGTTTTGCGTGCTGCCCAGTTAAATAATTTGGAAGGTAGATTTTTTGATACAACAGAATCATATCGTTTTTTCTTCCATCCAGAAATCAAATCATAATTCTCTTCCTTTATAAGATGGTACATCTCCGGAATTTCTTCGGGATTGTCCTGCAAATCTGCGTCCATAGTAATAACCACGTCTCCCATTGCACGAGCAAAACCAGCGTGTAAAGCTTGAGATTTTCCGTAATTGCGCAAAAACCGAATTCCCTTTATATTAGGATTCAGTAAAATCAGATCCTCAATTACTTTCCAAGACTTGTCGGTACTACCGTCATCAATAAAGATCACTTCGTACGAGAAACCGTTGGCGTGCATAACTTTAACAATCCAATCGTGCAGTTCTTGGAGCGATTCGTCTTCGTTGAGTAATGGGATTACGATGGATAAATTCATATATTTTTTTAGAAACTTTGATTGCGATCGTTTTTAACGATAGCTCCAACAATTAGTGAGTAAATAAGTCCTATAAAAGCGTAAATAGCGATTGTAGATGGAATGGCAATTGCAGGACTCATAAATTTACGAGTTACACCAATAGCCATATCAACTTGCTCTTCGGTCATATTCGATTCATCAGCAAGCATCACTGAACGAGTTCTTCTTATAAGTTCTTCCACATATTCTGGGAATATTGCATTAAAAATAACTGTAAAAACACCTGCAATTAATCCAGCAATTACACAGATTGTAACACCAACTTTTAGACATTCGCCAAAAGTAGCGTAACCACCGTTCATTTTTTTGAAATTGGCGCAACCTATATATATAAGGATTAGAGGTAGAAACAAATAATTTAAAAGATTTAAAACAAGTCCGTATGTTGGATAGGCAACAGGATCAATGTCCATAACGTAACCTATAATAGTTTCAAAGATCATTATCAGACCAAATATCAAACCTAGAAATAAGCCCGCTTTTGCAGGAGATTGTTTAGTAATGTCGTTCATGAAAGGGTTGTTTTAGAATTAATTTACAAATATAACAATTCAGCATATACAACATACAATACAGGTGATTAGCTATCTAAAAATAAAATGCTGGAAACAATTTGTATATTGAAAAATTAATGTAAATTTGCAAACTTATAATTATAAACAAGCAAACTAAAAACTGTTGTTGCGTTTATACCTTTTCTTGTCAAAAAGAGAAGCTTCAAAACAAAAGCAGTAGCAACCAGAAACACTTAATAAAATGAAAAAAGGAATTCACCCAGAAAATTACAGATTAGTAGCCTTCAAAGACATGTCAAACGAAGAGGTTTTTATTACTAAATCTACGGCAGATACAAGAGAAACAATTACTCACGAAGGTGTTGAATACCCAGTAGTAAAATTAGAGATCTCTAGAACTTCTCACCCATTTTATACAGGTAAATCTAAACTTATTGATACTGCAGGACGTATTGATAAATTTAAAACAAAATACGCAAAACACGCGAAATAATTCATTGTCAACGTTTCTTGAAAGGTATTCCTCAACAGAAACTAAGATAATATCTCATAAAAAAGTAGTAAACATCGTTTGCTACTTTTTTTTTGTGCTTATTTTTAAAAGTTTTTATGTCTTTTAGAAACGTACAATTCTTCGTTTTACGTGATTTTGCGAGAAGGATGGCAGTGAACCCGAGCGAAGCGAACTGGCGAAGCAAATCCTTTCTTGTGGCTTTGCGGAGCAAAAGCTACAAGAAAGATTGGGAGCGAACAGCCTGACCGCCGCCATACGAAATTTTCAACTTTTACGAAAACCTTCTGGCGACGGACTCGCCCAAATAAAAAGAAAAATTCTGAATAATTCCGAGCAAGCTTTTTTTAGATTCAACTGCGATTAGGCTAAAAACTTTGTAACTTTGAGTTCATAAAATTCAAGATAATAAAGATGAATTATATTCTATTTGACGGACCGGCCAGAAATGCGCTCCTGCCTTTTACTTTTACGAGACCAGTTGCTGATATTCGCGTTGGAATTTTGACTATTCGAGAGAAATGGGAGAAATATTTGCAGACAACAACCACTTCTGTGACAGAGCAATATTTGGCTATAAAATATCCGATGGTCGAAATGCCGGAGAATGTGATGATTAATGCATCGTATTTGCCAAATGATATTTTGGTGGAAATGATTAAAAATCTTGAACAAAATCAAGCGATTTTTAAGGATGATCAGGTCATTGCCTTTTTTACAACCGACGATCAAGAAGATGTGGATTTTGATACTTATGAAGCGATAGAATTTGATCAAGATTGCCTAACGATCGAGAATACTTGGGATATTTTTCAGAAAAATGACGCTGCTTTACGTGAAGACTTTATTTTGCTTACTCAAGGCGAGCAATCTGAGCGAATTCCGAAAAGTGTAAATGCGATAAATCCAGAAAATATATTTATTGAAGAAGGTGCATCTCTTGAATTTGTGACTTTAAATGCTTCGACTGGACCTATATATATAGGACGAAATAGTGAAATTATGGAGGGGTCTGTGATTCGTGGGCCTTTTGCACTTTGCGAAGGTGCGCAAGTGAAATTGGGCACAAAAGTGTACGGCGCGACTACGGTTGGGCCACATTCACGCATTGGTGGAGAAGTAAATAACTCGGTTCTTTTTGGATATTCTAACAAAGGACATGACGGTTTTCTAGGAAATAGTGTGCTTGGTGAATGGTGTAATATTGGTGCTGATAGTAATAATTCGAACTTGAAGAATAATTACGAAGAAGTGAAATTGTGGAGCTACGAAACTGAAAATTTTGCGAAAACAGGACTTCAATTTTGTGGACTGATGATGGGCGATCACAGTAAATGTGGAATAAATACGATGTTTAATACAGGAACCGTGATAGGAGTGAGTACGAATATTTTTGGTTCTGGTTTTCCCCGAAATTTTGTTCCAAGTTTTTCTTGGGGTGGAGCATCAGGATTTTCGACTTATTTGACCAAAAAAGCTTTTGAAACTACACGAATTGTAATGGCAAGAAGAGGAATTGAATTTGATGATAAGGAGCAATATATTCTAGAGCACATTTTTGAAGAAACAAAAAAATGGCGTAAGGAGTAATTTTGAATTTTAGCCCGAAAGACAAAGTATTCAAAATGAATAATAATAAAAAGTACAAGCGATGAAATATAGACTAGAAAGTGATTTGATAGGGGAACTTCAGGTTCCAGAAGAGGCATATTATGGAGTTCAAACACAGCGTGCTGTTGAGAATTTCCAAATTTCGGGAGTAACAGTTTCTGAGTATCCAGAATTTATAAAAGGGCTTGCTTATGTAAAATGGGCAGCTGCAGAAACGAATTTTACTTTAGGACTTCTTGACGAAAACATAAAAAATGCAATCGTTGAGGCTTCAAAAGAAGTAATTGAAGGAAAATTTGATCAAGATTTTCCACTGGATATGATTCAAGGTGGTGCAGGTACTTCAACTAATATGAATATTAATGAGGTGATTGCAAATCGTGCAAACGAGATGATGGGCTACAAAAAAGGAAGCTATGAAATGGTTACTCCTAACGATCACGTTAACCTTTCCCAATCTACAAATGACGCGTATCCAACGGCAATTAAGCTCGCGGCAATTAATACAAACGAACAATTAGTTTCTGTTTTACAGATTTTGATTGACTCTTTTAGAGCTAAGGGAGAAAGCTTTAAACACGTAATCAAAATGGGGCGTACGCAACTTCAAGATGCGGTGCCAATGACTTTGGGACAAGAATTTGAAGCTTATGCAGTAAATCTTGAAGATGACATTGAGCGTCTGAATCAGAGTGCTGTTTTGTTTCTGGATATAAATATGGGCGCAACCGCAATTGGTACAGGATTGAATGCTGCTCCAGGTTACGCTAAATTATGTGCTGAAAATTTATCTAAAATTACTGGACATAAATTTGTTACTGCTCGCAATCTTATTGAGGCTACTCCAGATACTGGAGCGTACGTGACGTATTCTTCGGCTTTGAAGAGAATGGCGGTTAAGATTTCGAAAATTTGTAATGATTTACGTTTGCTTTCTTCTGGTCCACGTTGTGGATTAAATGAAATTAATTTACCAGCAATGCAGCCTGGATCTTCGATTATGCCAGGGAAAGTAAATCCTGTTATTCCAGAAGTGATGAATCAGATTTGCTTTAAGGTAATAGGAAACGACCTGACCGTAACTTTGGCAGCAGAAGCAGGGCAATTGCAACTGAATGTTATGGAGCCTGTAATAATATTCTCGATTTTAGAATCTATGATGTTGCTTTCGAACGGAATGCAAACTCTTGCTACAAAATGTGTTGATGGAATTACGGCAAATGAAGCGCATTGTAAAGCAATGGTAATGAATAGCATCGGAATTGTAACTGCTTTAAATCCTTTTATCGGATATAAAAACAGCACTAAGATTGCTAAAGAAGCTTTGGAAACTGGCGCTTCTGTTTATGATCTTGTAATAAAATATAATATTTTGTCTATGGAAGAATTAGACCGAATTTTAGATCCAGAAAATATGCTTGCTCCACAAATGGACAAAGTAAATCACCATCCGAATAAATAATTTTCAGATAAGTAAAAAAAAATGCGTCAACTTTAAATTGACGCATTTTTTTTTGCTTTTTAGCTTCTAGTGAATTCGATACTTTGACCGTTGACAATGAGTGTCATTATCTTTTTGTCATCTGAGAACGTAAATTCTAAACCACCTTCTTCAAGTGTAAATTTATTGTTTCCAGCAAATTCAAGTGGAAAGGAAGCTTGACCTTCCACATTGGCAGTTAGAATATTATTCTCTGCTGTAAATGTCAATATCATCGGAGCTACAACGCTTGAGTATTTTCCAACGAAATCTGATGCGATAAGATCTTTTTCTAGAGAGTTTTTCTTAGCACTCCACTCATTGTTTCGGCTATTAATGTCTGGAAAAACTTTTTCAGGATCGATATTCACGCTTTCAATCTCTTCGGTAGAGTTTAGAACGAAAGACCAAGTTTTGTTACGTTCCCAGATTTCTACAGGAAGTTTCTTTCTCATCGTTTTTCCGCTTTTAAGTTTTGCTTCGATAGTTACTGGCATTGGCATTCTTTCTAGATTTTCGATAGAAATAATTGCACCTAATTTCGCATTGTTCTTTACATATTTAACTGAAGTTACTGCTTGGTCAAATTGCCAGTTGTTTAAAAACCAACTTCTCCAAAACCAATTTAAATTTTCTCCTGAAACATTTTCCATTGTACGGAAAAAGTCAAACGGAGTAGGATGTTTGTAAGCCCAACGCTCTATATAAACTCTCAAAGCTTCGTCAAAAACTTCTTTTCCTAAGATTTCTTCTCTAAGAATTGTCAAGGCTGCTGCAGGTTTCCAATAGGCAAGTACACCAAGATTCGATTCTTTCAATCCATCAGGGGCAGTCATAAGTGGCTCCAATTGTGGATTTGTCAAGTATGAAGACGTTTGATGCATATTAGGACTTGGCTGATCATATTCTCCTTTATTAAAATCTTTTGTACTTATCGAATTTATAAAAGTATTTAAACCTTCATCCATCCAAGCAAATTTACGTTCGTTTGATCCCACAATCATTGGAAACCAAATATGTCCAAATTCGTGATCTGTAACATCCCATAAATCTTTTCCTTTAGACTCATAACTGCAGAAAACAATCGAAGGATATTCCATTCCGCCAGCGATACTTGCTGCGTTGATTGCGGTAGCGTAAGGATATTCAAACCATCTTTTTGAATAATTTTCAATTGATGCTTTTGTGTATTCTGTCGATCTTCCCCAAGCACCTTTGCCGTCGCTTTCTACTGGATAAACCGAAATAGCCAAAGATTTCTTACCACTTGGAAGATTTATTTTTGCTGCATCAACAATAAATGCTGCCGAAGATGACCAAGCCACATCTCGTGAATTTTCAATTTTAAATTTCCACGTCAACATCGCTTTTCCTGTAGGACGAGAATCTTTTGATTTCACTTCTTTTGCAGAACGAATGATTACAGTTGCATCACTTTCTCTAGCTTTTTTCCAACGATCTAGCTGTGTTGCAGTATAGACATCTTCAGGGTTTTGCAATTCGCCCGAACAAACAACTATATGGTTTGACGGAGCAGTAATTTCGATATCAAAATTTCCATATTCTAAATAAAATTCTCCTGCACCTAAGTAAGGAAGCGTATTCCAACCTTGAATGTCATCGTACACGCACATACGCGGATACCATTGTGCAACGCTGTAAATTTTTCCGTTTTTGGTTTCAAGGATTCCCATTCTATCAGAGCCGTAAGTAGGAGATGTGAATCCGAAATCTATTTGAAACTGAATTTCTCCACCTTTTGAAGCTAAGTTTTCTGGTAGATATACTTTCATTCGAGTATCGCTGATGCTGAATTTTAGAGCTTCAGATTTTGCTTTCTTTCCGTTGATCGAAAGTAATTTTATAGATTTTATTTTATGTCCACCTTCAAAAACTTCGCCTTTTGCACCATTTCTACTTCCTTGTAGTGAAATGACAGAATTTCCACGAGAATCAGGACTGAATAAGTTTTGATCGACATTCATCCATAAAAAAGATAAATTGTCAGGACTATTATTGGTGTAGGTAATTATTTCGCTTCCGCTAAATTCGTCCGTTTTGTCATTCAGCTCCACTTTGATGCTGTAATTTGCATAATTCTGCCAATAATTTGCCGTTGGCTGACCACTAGCAGATCGAGTCATACTTCCGTTGCTTGTATAGAAGATTGGTGCAAAAGCATCTAAATAACTGTAATTATTGTTTGCCGAAGGTGTTTGTGCGATTGCCGTTATTCCACAAAGCAGAATTGCACAAATCGAAAAAAGATTAAAGGTTCTTTGAAACATTAAGGGAGGATTTTAATTATGATGTTACTTTGAGTATCAACGGGTAAAACTACTAAAACTTTTAGATACTCAAAACTGTTTTAGGTTTTTGAATTGAAACGAAAAAGCTTCAGAAACTCTGAAGCTTTTTTGTTTAATGAAAATATTTTATGCTTAATCAATTCTTAGAAAGTTTTCTTGATTGTCAAATTCTAGTTCAAGGTCATTGGCAAACTCGATTTCAATCTTATCACTTTTCTTTTCGATTTTAGTGACTTTCTCGTTTGGATAATTTGACATTACATATTGACTAATTTTCTTAGGAACTAAATTCGTTGGAATAGGATTTCCTTTTCCATCGATTTCTTTCCACTCTCCATTCTCGTGAAATTCGATCTCCGTTCCATCAGCGAGGGTGATCTCATATTCAACTTTTCTGGTTTTGGTTTCTTTTCTGCCGATTGCCCAATCAGTTTTTGCGAAATTGCTTTGTAAGAATTCTTGTGCTGCTTTCGGTAAGTCACTTTTCTGGATGACAGTTTTTTGAGCATTCGAAAGCCAAAAACTGCATATCATCATTATGGTTAGGATACTTTTCATAGGTTTTATTTTTAGATTAAATCTAAAAATAAGCAATTTGTAACATTTCGAAATCCTGCTTAATAAATCATTAACGCTTTATTTCTTCTGAAATCATTTTAGGAAGAATTAATGCTCAATAGAACCGTAGGTCTATTATAAAGTTTCTGAAATATAAATCTTCTTTATATTTAATCAATTTTAACGAAGTCTCCACTTTTAGAGAATTCTAACTCAATATGATTGGTAAGTTTGACTTCGATTTTTCGATCACTTTTGTCAATTTTTGTAAAGCTTTGTCCAGCATAATTTGCTTTTACATATTGAGCAATTTTAACTGGAATAAAATGTGCAGGAACAATTGAGCCTTTTCCATCTATTTCTTTCCAATTTCCGTTTTTGTCAAATTCGATTTCCGCACCGTCCGCAAGGGTAACTTCATATTTTAAACTGCGAGATCCGACATCTTTCTTCCCGATTGCCCACGCATTGTTAGCATATTCTTTTGTTAGAAATTCTTGTGCGGCTTTTGGTAAGTTATTTTTTTGGATGACGGTTTCTTGTGCATTCGAAATCCAAATACTGCACATCATCATTATGGTTAAAATACTTTTCATAGTGGTTGTTTTTTTAAATTAGAATATAAATTTACAATTTAGTCAAGCTTAAAAATTCAGCTTAATAAATTATTAACGCTTTATTTTTTCTGAACTCTCTTTAAATCAAGCATATTCAACGGATTTATTCCTAAACCTTCAACATTTTTTCTAGTAAATCTTGCCGCCTTATCATAAAAAAGTGGAATTATCGGTGCTTCTTCAATCATTATTTTGTCCATCTTTTTATAAAGCTCAATTCGTTTCTTGTTGTCCGTCTCAGCAAATGATGATTCGTAAAGACGATCGTATTCTGCATTTTTGAAATGAGTTGTGTTTGGGCCGTTTGGTGCGAAGTTTTTGCTATAAAATAATGATAAATAATTTTCGGCATCGGGATAATCTGCAATCCAGCTTGCGCGAAAAAAGTTAAGTTTTCCAGTTGCAATAGATTGTCTTAGAGTTGAAGGTGGACTAACATCAATCTGAACATCGATTCCAATCTTCTGCCATTCTCTTTGAAGAAATTCTGCTATATCTATATAGGAAGCATTTGTGCTCAAAAGAATCGTTGGTTTCTTATCTGATGTTTCAGAAATATAATCAGCAACTAGTTTTCTAGCTTTTTCAGGATCGTAATTATAACCAGCTGTAGCTGAATATCCAGGCAGTCCAGCAGGAATTATTCCGCCAGTTGCAGGAATTCCCATATTATTCCGAAGGTATAAAACCATCTTCTGACGATCAAAACCATAATTCAACGCTTGACGAATTCGTTTGTCTTTACTGGCAATCGAACCATTTTCTAAATTAAAAGCTAAGTATTCAGTATTTAAATAAGGACCAGATACCATTTTGAAATCTTTCGCATATTTAAGTTGTAAATCTCCAACTTGAGTTAGTATTTCGTCTTTGTAAGAAGGATCTAATCCTGAAATGAAATCTAGTTTTCCTTGTATAAATTGCAGAAACCTACTTTGTTTGTCTGGTAGAAAAGTAATTGCGACCGCTTCGAGGTAGGGCAATGATTTACCGTTTGAATCTTTTTCGTAATAATCTGGATTTCTACGAAGCACTAATTTTATATTTTCCTCCCATAATTTAAAATGAAAAGGGCCAGTGCCAATTGGATGCGTAAGAAAGTTATATTGTTTGTTCGTTTTTATTTCTAATGGAACGACCGAAGCATATTTCATCGCCAATAATCCCAAAAATGCAGGAAATGGTTTTTGAAGATTTATTTCGAAAAGGCTATCATTCTGCGCTTTGAAATTTTCGACATTTTGCAATATCCAGTTTCCAGGTGAAGCATTCGATGGATCTTGAAGTCGGCTAAAGCTATATTCGAAATCATACGCGTTCGCAGTCCGAGTGCTGTCTTTTCCGAACAATTCACTTTTGTGAAACTTGACATCCTTTCTAATTACGAACGAATATTTCTTTCCATCTTCAGAAATTTTCCAAGACTTGGCAACATCTGGAAGAATATTCAGATTTTCATCAAGTTGAACCAAACCATTAAAGAGTAAATTACAAGCCCAAATATTCGATTGAACTTTCGAAAATGCTGGATCTAAAGAAGTGATGTTTGCGCTTTCATTATATCGAAAAACCAAATTTTCGTTTTCGTCAGTGCTTTTTGTGTTGCAAGATACAAGTATCAGAAGTGGTAAAAATAATAAGGGAAGATATTTGGAAAGGCGCATTCTGACTATAATGATTAGATGAGTTTTGAAATAAATTCAAACAAAAACAAATATAATACTATCAGATTTCATTTCTTGATTATTGTCCGTAAATTTGCAGACGTTTAGAAATGTGTTATTTATTAGAATAGGGCATCAAAAGATTGAAGAATAAACACACATTGAATGTCGAGGGAGACAGAAGTAAAATTTCTGTTCAAATAATTACCACTATGGAAACAAAGAAAAAAGTCGCTTTTTATACTTTAGGTTGCAAATTAAATTTTTCAGAAACATCAACAATTGCTCGTAGTTTTAAGGACGAAGGCTTTGATCGGGTTGATTTTGAAGATGTTGCGGATATTTATGTTATCAATACTTGTTCGGTTACGGACAATGCTGATAAGCAGTTTAAGCACGTTGTGCGCAAAGCATTAAAGTTGAACGAAAAAGCCTTTGTTGCCGCAGTTGGATGTTATGCGCAATTAAAACCTGAAGAACTTGCAGCCGTAGATGGTGTGGATTTAGTTTTGGGTGCGACTGAGAAATTCAACATCACTCAATATCTTAATGATTTGTCTAAAAATGATTTTGGCGAGGTTCATTCTTGCGAAATTTCAGAGGCAGATTTTTATGTAGGAAGTTATTCAATTGGAGACAGGACTCGTGCTTTCTTGAAAGTTCAGGATGGTTGCGATTATAAATGTACTTACTGCACGATTCCACTTGCGAGAGGAATTTCAAGGAGTGATACCATCGAAAATGTATTACAGAATGCAAAGGAAATTTCTCAGAGAAATATCAAAGAAATCGTTCTTACCGGTGTAAATATTGGGGATTACGGTAAAGGTGAATTTGGAAATAAAAAACACGAACATACTTTTCTAGAGCTTGTTCAAGCACTTGACGAAGTAGAAGGAATCGAGCGTTTGAGAATATCTTCAATCGAACCAAATCTATTGAAAAATGAAACCATCGAATTCGTTTCGAAAAGTCGAACTTTTGTTCCGCATTTTCATATTCCGTTGCAATCAGGAAGTAATGATATTCTAAAAGCGATGAAGCGCCGTTATATGCGCGAATTGTATACAGAAAGAGTTGCGAAAATCCGCGAAGTAATGCCACACGCTTGTATTGGTGTAGACGTAATTGTTGGATTTCCTGGTGAAACCGAAGAGCATTTTCTTGAAACCTACCATTTCTTGAATGATATGGATATTTCCTATTTACACGTGTTTACTTATTCTGAACGTGATAATACCGAAGCGGCAGATATGCTAAATCCAGTTGCTAAAAATGTTCGATCAAAACGAAGCAAAATGCTAAGAGGTTTGTCGGTGAAAAAAAGAAGAGCTTTTTACGAATCTCAGTTGGGAACAACAAGAACGGTACTTTTCGAATCAGAAAATAAAGAAGGCTATATCCACGGATTTACCGAAAACTACGTAAAAGTAAAAACCCCGTGGAATCCAGAATTAGTGAATTCTTTACACGAAATTGAACTTACCACTATCGATGAAGATGGAAGTGTGAGAATGAATTTTGTGGAGAAGGTGGCGGTGGTTTAGGGGATTGTCAATTGGTAAATTTAGATTTCATATTGGACAATTTTAATGAAAAGGTTCTAATTGGCCAAACTATCATCTGAACTAGGAAATAGATTTGATTCTGAAAATTATTATTTCGGTTCATTTAGAATAATGATTTCACCATTAACTTCAATCCTTTCTATTTTCTCTTTTTTCGGGAAAGGTGGTCTAAATTGAGCAAAATATAGTTTTGTCTTATCGGGTCTTAGAGTTACTTTATATTGACTATTTGATAAATGGGGTAAATAAGCTTGCGCCACAGAACTTACTCTATATCTGTTGTTGTTGTTGTTGTCAATAAGAAATACATTTTTAAAATCTATTTCGAAGTCGCTTTCATTCGAATTCGTAAATTCTACCAACATCACTTTAAATTTACCTTGTTTAGCAATATGTGTATACATATCATCGGAGTGGGTTTAGAGGTCAATGAGTTTTGAACTCGTTTGATATTATAGGTGATTCCATCTGCAAACGTGAGAATCTGTGGCTCAACTTTTTGAGCACACATAACATAAATAGAACAAACAGATAATAATAATGCGTGAAAAAATATCTTCATAAAATTTAAGTTTTCTATTAATTCTAAATCTAGAAGAAGCTATGTATTTGACTTTTTACCTAGTGAAATATATGTACTTTCATTCCAATTCTTAGTATATCATCATTGATTGAATCCCATTAAAAATCAAATCATATTTCTATTTCAATCATATCACATTTGCAAATCTTATCCATCGATTCCACACAATTCTTGTTCAATTCCAACAAAGGTTAATAATGTCATTAATATTGCAGAAAGTAATTGTAGAATAACTTTATATCTCGCTGATTTTAGTTTTTTGACATTTGAAAGTAAAATCTTTTACTTAAATAATTCTTGCTGCTGGTCTATTTCTAATTCTCGCCACAATGGTTTTAATATTGACCATTTATCTGAATGATATGAATTCGATATGTCAGCACCTTTTCCTAATGGACCTTGAACTAAAGTACCCAGACTATCTTTAATTGAATATGGCAATAATCTAAATTTGATTTCTTCATAATCTTGAACATATAAGATTTTTTTACCCTCTTGATGAAGGGAATTGTTATCTATCCTAAAAATAGAACTATCACTTCCATCCATTGCCTTAAATTTAGTAACACCATTTTTCAAATATGCTATTCCAAATAAAAAGTCACTTGCAATAATTTTAACACCTACCAAATTCAAATTGTTACATTTTCCATTGGAATACATTTGATTTTTTGTTCGGTTTAAAAGTGAATAGTCAATTTTAGTTTTTTTAATTTTTCCTTCGGCATAGAAATGCAATAAAAACCCATTCTTGTTTGCTCCATTTATCTCAATACAATAGTCAAAGTCGTTTCGTTTGGAATCAGAAATC
>JBBSRP010000013.1:0-23648 GCA_038242935.1 Flavobacteriales bacterium | reverse complement strand
TAATCATACATAACGACAAAGTAGTTATTGATAGTCCATCGATAGTTGCCCGTGACCGTATGTCCGGAAAGATAATAGCCGTGGGAAAAGAGGCAAACTTAATGCAAGGAAAGACCCATGAAAACATAAAGACCGTTCGTCCTTTGAAGGATGGAGTTATTGCCGATTTTGATGCGTCAGAAAAGATGATAAGCATGTTTATTAAAAGCATTCCTGCTCTTAAAAAACGTCTCTTCACTCCTGCTTTACGTATGATCGTCTGTATTCCATCTGGCATTACAGAGGTAGAAATGCGTGCTGTAAAAGAATCATGTGAACGCGTAAATGGGAAAGAAGTTTATCTAATTCACGAGCCAATGGCGGCAGCAATCGGTATTGGTATCGATATTATGCAGCCTAAAGGAAATATGATCGTTGATATAGGTGGTGGAACAACCGAGATTGCTGTAATAGCTCTTGGGGGAATCGTTTGCGATAAATCTGTAAAGATTGCCGGCGACGTTTTTACCAATGATATTGTCTACTATATGCGTACACAACACAACTTATTTGTTGGAGAAAGTACAGCAGAGAAAATAAAAATTGCAATAGGAGCTGCAAATGAAGATCTTGAAACTCCTCCAGACGATATGTCTGTTCAAGGACGTGACCTTCTTACAGGAAAACCAAAACAAGTAGAAGTTTCTTTTCGTGAAATTGCCAAAGCACTGGACAAATCTATCCAACGAATTGAAGATGCTATTATGGAAACCTTATCTCAAACACCTCCAGAATTAGCAGCAGATATCTATAACACAGGTATTTATCTTGCAGGTGGAGGATCTATGTTACGCGGATTGGACAAAAGGATTTCTCAAAAAACAGATCTTCCGGTTTATATAGCCGAAGATCCATTAAGAGCTGTAGTAAGAGGAACGGGAATGGCTTTAAAAAATATTCACAAATTTAAAAGCATCCTTATAAAATAATGTTCGTTTCTCAGATCTTGTCTCGCAGACCCCATTTAAAAACAAAGATTACAACCGCAAATCTGATTTAACAAATGCAACAAATATTCAATTTTATATTAAAAAACAGTACTAGGATACTGTTTTTGTTGCTTTTAATAATCTCATTTGCACTCACTATACAGGCACACTCTTTTCACAGAAGTAAAATTATCAGCTCTGCAAATTTCCTTACTGGGGGCGTGTACGAGCAGGTAAGTTCTGTGAGCGAATATTTCCACTTAAAAGATCAAAATGAGCAGTTAGCTCGAGAAAACGCACGTCTAAAAACACTTTTCTTTAATCTTAAAGACTCAACTGCAGTTCAATCTGTTGACAGCATTCCAGGCATCGACAAAACAAATATCATTTTAGGGAAAGTGATTCACAACTCTTACAATGTTTTTGAAAATTATCTAACACTTAACGTCGGAGAGAAAGACAATGTAAAAGTTGATATGGGCGTAATCAATGATGCAGGAGTGGTGGGACTTATCGACAGAACTTCAAAAAATTACTCAACTGTAATTAGTATTTTGAATACAAAATCAAAAATTAATGCTAAGATTAAAAAAACCAATCACTTTGGCACATTAGTGTGGAACGGTAAAAGTACTGGTTATGTTCAACTCATAGATGTTCCGCGATTGGCTCAAATTAAAAAAGGCGACACTGTTGTAACAGGAGTACAGTCAGAAATTTTCCCGTCTGATGTAAATATCGGAATAATTGATAAAATTTATATTGACAACCAAACGAACTATTATACACTGAATATCAAATTGTTTAATGACATGACGAATCTTGGACATGTATATATTATAAAGAGCAAACACCGAGACGAAATTATTAATTTAGAAAAAGCAAGCAAAGGTGAATAGTACAATTTTGCTAAATATCGTCCGTTTTATTCTGTTGCTTTTTGCACAAGTTATTATCTTTAATAACATCCACTTGTTTGGTTTCCTAACGCCATTTCCATATATTTTATTTATAATTCTGTATCCTGTTGATGGTAATAAAATAGGTCTACTTGTTTCTAGTTTCTTATTGGGCATTATGGTCGATATGTTTTCTAATTCTGGCGGAGTTCACGCGGCGGCTTGTGTTATGTTAGCATATACACGCCCAACAATATTTAAATTTTCTTTTGGTGTAAGTTATGAATATCAGACAATTAGGCTCAATGATGTATTGACGTCAGAAAGATTTTCATTCCTACTAGCTGCAGTTGTGATTCATCATTTTACTTTATTTTTACTAGAAGTTTTTAGGCTAAGTAATATCTGGGATATTCTACTTCGTACCCTTGGCAGCACAGTTTTTACGATTGTTTTAAGCATTATTCTTATTTATATATTTAAACCTTCCAGACGATGAGAAAGTTATTACTTCCATCAATGGTTATCGTTGCAGCAGTTTTATTATTGATGCGACTATTTTATTTGCAGGTAGTAGACGAAACTTTAAAGTTGAAATCTGACAATAATGCCATTAAAATTAAATATGATTATCCTGAACGTGGATATATCTACGACAGAAAAGGAAAACTTCTAGTTGCCAATCAGCCATCGTACGATATAATGGTAATTCCTCGAGAGCTCAAAAATATCGATACTTTGGAGTTTTGCCGACTCCTGAATATCACCAAAGAGGAATACATTCACAAAGTTGAAAAAGCAAAAGTTTACAGTCCAAGACTGCGATCTGTATTTCTGCCACAACTTAACAAAAGTGAATACGCCGCCTTCCAAGAAAAAATTCGAAAATTTCCAGGATTTGAAATTCAGAAGAGATCTTTAAGAGATTATCAAGTGACTTTTGGAGCTAATATTTTTGGTTTCATCACACAGGTAAACGAAGCGATTATCGATAAAAACCCTTATTATATAAGTGGAGATTTAATTGGTCGTCAGGGTGTTGAAGAAAGTTATGAAAATGTTTTACGCGGTGTAAAAGGAGTAAAATATATTCAAAAAGATAAATTCAACCGAGATATCGGTTCTTATAAAGATGGAAAGTATGATACTATTGCTGTTCAAGGTGAAGATATTACATTGACCATAGATTTAGAACTTCAGAAGTATGGCGAAGAACTGATGATCAATAAACGTGGTGGAATTGTAGCAATTGAACCTGCGACTGGAGAAATCCTAGCTTTGGTCACAGCACCTTCTTACGATCCTTCAATTTTAGTAGGTCGAGAACGCTCAAGAAATTACACCAAATTATACCACGATTCTATTGCCAAACCGCTATATGACCGAGGATTATTAGCAGAATATCCTCCAGGATCGCCTTTCAAAATCTTAACAGGATTAATTGCTTTGCAAGAAGAAGTGATTGACGAACAAACAGCTTTTGTTTGCAACCACGGTTTTAGTTATGCCAGAGGACGATTTATGAAATGTCACGATTCGGGAACTATTAGGCTTCACGCCGGCATTTACAATTCCTGCAATACGTATTTTGCAAGTGCATTTATGAAGACCATCAACAAATACAAGAAGCCTGCGGATGGAGTGGATGTTTGGGCGAATCACCTAAAAAGTTTCGGTCTGGGTAAATTTATGGGATATGATCTTCCAACAGGCCGGCCTGGCAATGCACCAGATTCAAAAACTTACAAGCGTATATATCCAAATGGCGGTTGGCGAAGTACTACAATTGTTTCTAATTCGATTGGTCAGGGCGAAGTTTTGATGACACCAATACAACTTGCAAATATGATGGCGGCTGTAGCAAATCGAGGACATTATTTTACACCTCACATCATCAAAAAAATTGAAAACGAAAATATTGATAAAAAATTTGTCACCAAGCACGTAACAACTATTAATAAAAAATATTTTGAACCTGTAATTGACGGGCTCTTTGATGTTTATAATATGGGTACGGCACGCTCCTTACAAGTTGAGGGAATTGAAATTTGCGGTAAAACTGGTACGGCCGAAAACTTCGCCAAAATTAATGGAAAACGAACAAAACTTCAGGATCACTCGATTTTCGTAGCTTTTGCACCCAAGGACAATCCAAAGATTGCCATTGCAGTATTTGTAGAAAACGGTTATTGGGGAGCCCGATGGGCAGGACCGATGGCCAGTTTAATGATCGAAAAATATTTGAGAGGAACAATAACACGCACCGATCTTGAAAAAAGAATGCTTGAGGGAAGTCTACAATCCGAATATGCTAAATATGAAGTTAAAGAAGGTAATATCGACGCAATTAATGCGATGATGAAGCAAGTGATGAAACCAACTGCGATTGACAGTAGCGAAATAGAAAATTAAAGAAAAAGTATAATTTCAGAATGAAAAATCAAAGTGTAAAAAGCAATCTCGACTGGCTAAGTGTATTTATCTACACCGCACTGCTCATTATGGGTTGGCTTAATATTTACTCTTCTTCTTTGCCAATTGAGACTACTACTGCTTTTGACTTTACTGAATTTTACGGAAAACAACTGCTGTTTATAATTTTTACAATTCCTCTCATCATTATTATTCTATCAGTCGATGGGAAATTTTATGAGAAATATGCCACAATTATTTTCGCCATTTCATTAGTACTTCTCGCAGGACTTTTCCTCTTTGGGAAGACAATTGCGGGACAACGATGTTGGTATGCAATCGGCTCTTTTACAATTCAACCTTCAGAGTTTGCAAAAACCGCAACTGCATTGGCTCTAGCCAAATATCTTAGTGATGTACAAGTAAACCTTAAAGAACCTGTAAGACAAGTGCAAGCTCTGCTGATAGTTTTCTTACCAATAATGCTGATTTTGCCACAGCCAGATCCTGGAAGTGCACTTATTTACACTATATTCCTAATTGTATTATATAGAGAAGGTTTGCCCGCTTGGTACATTTGGACGGGCTTTATCGCCATCGTAGTCTTTATGATGGCATTGATTATAGACACTTGGATCATTATTACGATCGCCGCAGTTATCACGGCAATTGTATATTTCCGAAGCCGTCTCGCCAACAGAAATATTATTATGAGTGCAATAGTTGTAGCACTTATTTCGGGATTTGTATTTTCTGTAGATTACGTTTTTGATAATGTTTTTAAGCAGCACCACCGTGACCGTTTCAATATTTTATTGGGCAAAGAAGTCGATCTGCGAGGTGTAGGCTATAACACCAATCAGTCTGAAATTGCGATTGGTTCGGGAGGATGGTTTGGAAAAGGATTTCTGGAAGGGACACAAACTAAGGGAGGTTTTGTACCCGAGCAGCATACTGATTATATTTTCACAACCGTTGGTGAAGAATGGGGTTTTGCAGGATCGCTAATCGTTATCGGACTTTTTCTAGCTCTTATTTTACGCGTGATTTATTTGTCAGAACGACAGAAAACCAAATTTAGCCGAGTTTACGGATATTGTGTAGCCGCAATAATATTCATTCACTTCTTTGTGAATATCGCAATGGTGGTTGGTATTTTCCCTACAATTGGCGTACCTCTACCCCTATTTTCTTATGGTGGATCAGGACTTTGGGCATTCACAATTTTGTTATTTATCTTTTTAAAGATGGACGCTAATAAGGTCAATGAGTGGTAATTTTTCATCTTATTTAATAAGAATTACGCTTTCGCGGAAAGAATCCTACTAGTCAAATGCTGCGTTTTTTCCGTTTTTAAGGACGTCTTGTATTGGGCGTTTGAATCGAGACGTTTATCTATCAATCGACAGTTTACTTACATCGTTTTCCAATCTTACTTTTAAATAAAAAATTCAGTATTCAAAAGCATCATAAAGCTTGTGATTTTCAATTTAAAAATTGTCGTGAATTCGAAGATTTTGCGAGAAGGATAGAAGTGAAAATCCTTTTTTGTGGCTTTGCGGAGCAGAAGCTACAAAAAAGATTGGGAACGAATAGCCTGACCTGAGCCAAATAAGAACTTCAATGTTTGCGGTTACGTTGTGGCGAAGGGCTCGCCCAAAAAAAACTGAAAGTCAATCTACTCGAAATAGTCAAAAAAAAAACCACCCCAAATTAATGAGATGGTTTTAGCTTTATAATAATAACGTATTATTTTTTCATCAGTCTTTGGGTGAAAGTTCCTAAATCTGTAGTTAATTTTACCATGTAAACTCCAGCTGCAAGTCTTTCTACATTTAGTGTATGAGTTGAAGTATTTATATTTACATTTTCGGAAAAGACTTGCTGCCCTGAAAGTGAATAAACTCCTACTGAGAGCAGATTCATTTGTTTGTCAAGATCAATCGTTACTTGAGAAGTAGTAGGATTGGGATATATTGAAATTGAATTTTGGTTGAAAGATTGAGTTCCCAAAAATGGTACAATATTAATTGTATAATCTTCTGCCTCGCCCAATGCATCGTTATCGGAAACTGGCCCACAAACCATATCGGCATTCAAATTACCACTCTGAGAAGTTCTCAAGATAACTCGCATCCTTGTAGATCCTTCCATTGCATCAGAAGGTATAAGTACTGTATGAGTTAAAACTTGATCCAGTCCAGCACCAATAAAAGTATATTCTTCTTCGTCAAAAATACCGTTGTGGTTATAATCTATCCATACTCCAGCAGACTGTATCTGGTTAGCATTTTCTCCAGAATCGATAGTGACAGAAATAATTTCATTGCTCCCCTTCTCAATAGTGGCGGCCATCACATTTTGTGAATAATTTGTATAACCGCTACCTGCTGAGCACCCTGAATCATTGTTAATCGATGAAAATGTCACATTTATAATTGAGGCTCCTTCGTCACAGTTGTAATCA
The DNA here is from genome assembly GCA_038242935.1 of Flavobacteriales bacterium. Taxonomy (GTDB): domain Bacteria; phylum Bacteroidota; class Bacteroidia; order Flavobacteriales; family Flavobacteriaceae; genus Flavobacterium. The sequence continues at coordinate 16,902 of JBBSRP010000013.1, read as the reverse complement.
ATTTCATTTATACAATAACATTCAGAGAACTCTTGTTGTGAGACAACGATTGAGTTTGAAGTTGTTGACAAATCACTATTTGAACAGGTCACTAAAAGGCGATAAGAAGAAGAAATATTTTGTGAGTTTACAAGGTAGTTTGCAGTATTCTGCGCGCCTCCCAAAGAAACCCAAGTAGCTTCATTGTCAGTAGACATTTGCCACTGATAAGAGTATCCTAAAGTTGGCGTGACATCGGCTGTTAGATTGAATGGTTTCCCATTACAAATGCTGGCAACATTGGCCGAAACTGCGCCCACAATAGGACTTCCGCTACAATCCGCAGCTGCTGTTACATTTATAGTATAATCTTCTGCCTGTCCAAAACCGGTGGTATTGCAAGCAAGACCAGCTGAATTGTACTTTTTAATAACACGCATACGAGTTGTTCCATTTATCGCATTTAACGGAACATCAATAATATTAGAAATAGGAATTTCATTGCCCGAATTGTTTATGATATTTCCAATTATATATGATTCTCCCGTATCGGAAAAGTCATTATCTTGATTCCAATCTATATATACTGTAATTACATTACTAAAATTTCCGTTTGTATTTCCATTGATAGTGATGGGGTATGTAAAACCAGCAGTAACATTTCCTGAGATTGCAGTAAAATCTTGATGTGAAATTGCTCCTATAAGTGCCGATGAAGATGTATTGTCAATATCAGCAAATTGCACCAGAGTAATTGGCTCATTACCAGAATTGAATGAGACAGCACAGTAAGGAGCAGGAAATTGAGCGAAAGATGTCCACACAAAAACAAAAACAGCTAAACAGGAGTAAAATATTTTCATAATAATTGCTATTAATTGCACCGCTGAAATAATTAAATAAAACAAATGTAGTGAACATGAAATAATAAATAGGTCTAGTCCATCACTGACAAAGCAACTTTTTATTAGAGATAATGTCTAAAACGTACAAATTAGAATTACCTCGGGAATTTTTACAATATCTTATATAAAATTTACCGTCACATTAACTTTTTTTTTCAGATTCAAGACAACCAAAATTTATAAGAATACTAATAAAATACATAAGACGTATGGTTTGCGCAGTCATTAAAGTTAAAATTTTACATATATTCTATAAAGCAGCTAGATGGCTTCTCCTAGAAAGTTTTTTGATCTAATGCATCACGGAGAGCATTCCCGACCATCATAAAAGCCAAAGTGAGCAGCATAATTGCAATTCCCGGCACCATTGCGAGATATGGTTTACCTAGAATAATGTAATTGTAATGGTCTTTAATAATACTTCCCCAAGTAGGAATTGGAGGTTGAGCACCCAAGCCTAAAAAGCTTAATCCACTTTCTACCAATATCGCAGAAGCGAAATTAGCGGCAGAAATAACAATAACCGGCGCCATAATATTAGGCAGAATATGATTTACAATTATTCTAAAATTTCCAAAACCTAAGGCTCGAGCAGCAGTTACATACTGCATTTCTTTTGCACTTATTACTTGTCCTCTAACCACACGCGCCACTTCGACCCACATAGTGAGGCCGACTGCAACAAATACTTGCCAGAATCCTTTGCCCAAAGCGAGCGTGATTGCTATGACTAATAGTAAGGTAGGAATTGACCAAATAACGTTGACGATCCACATCACAATTGCATCAACTTTACCGCCATAATATCCTCCAATCGCGCCAAAAAATATTCCAACTACTAACGAAATAATAACAGCTACAAATCCGATAGCAAGAGAAACTCTCGATCCAATAATCATTCTACTCAATAAATCTCGACCATATTTATCTGTACCTAACCAAAACTTTTTTGCTTTTATTTGATCTTTCGCAACAGCATCAATTGAGGTATAATTAGGATACGATGCGATGCCTATACTTTTTTGCATACGCAAAGATGCTTCTGCTGAATATTCTTCGTAGACTATAGTATTATCTACAATCTTATACGAGTTTATAGGAACTTCCGATATGGAATTGGGAAAACCTAAGAAGTAATACTTCAGCTTCGTATCTTCTTTTTGTAACGCGGGGATACTCAACATCTCAACTTTAAAGCCAGGAGGTTTGGAGTGTATGGAAAGATGCATTTGATTTGCATTTTCCGAATTATCAGGAGCTAATACATATGCAAATAACGAAATGAAAACCAAAATTATAATAAATGACAAACTTGAAACACCCCAAATATTCTTTTTGAATTTCTGAAATGCAATAGCCGATAAGGATTGAGTTTCTTTTGACACTTTAAATTATGATTTTCTACTTTAGGCGAAAATAAAACCTTTTTTAATGTAAAGTAAGTTCAAGCGATAGTATTTGCAAATATTTTGGCGAAAGCCATAAAAAAACTCCCGCAAAATATATTGCGAGAGTTCTTAATATTTAAAATTCTAGATTCTTAAGAACCAGCTACGGTTTTCGCTTTTTTCTTCTTCCCAACCACCGGCACTGATTTCGCTTTTGATTCGGAATTTTGTAGATCATCCAAGACATTTATAGCCTCTTGAATATAAATATCTTTTGCAAGACTTTCATGCCATCTATCTCTTTTTTCTTTTAATACGGTATCTTTTGCCATTGCAGCATCTTCATAAGGCAAAGAAATAAACTTAAGATGATTGCTATAGTCAGCAAGAGATTTAAACCTTTTAGCTTTCAGTTCAAGTTCTTTTTGCTCTTTCTGGAAACTATCCAGCTTTAAAGTATAAACAGTTTCTTCACTTCTGTCATTGATCCATTTGGCATTTTCATCAATAAGTTTAAATGCTTCATTTTTGGCAACACGCTCTTTACTATTAGCTATAGCATTATCAAAATTATATTGTTTTGTCCACAATTTATAATCAGCCTTATCAATTTTATCAAAGCCCATTGCATTATCAATATCGCGTTCGCCCATTTTCACATAAGCATATCTGTCCGGAATAGCGATATCACTATGAACTCCTTCTAGTTGAGTAGATCCACCATTGATTCTGTAAAACTTTTGAGTCGTAGTTTTCAAAGCTCCCAAATCACCAAAGCTAGTATTACGTACAAACTGATTTAAATCAAATACATTTTGAACAGTACCTTTCCCGTAAGTCTGTTTGCTGCCTACAATTACAGCTCGGTGGTAATCTTGTAAAGCTGCAGCTAAAATTTCTGAAGCCGAAGCCGAGAAGCTGTTTACCATTATCACAAGTGGACCGTCCCACTGAACTTTTTTATCTTTATCAAACAATACTTCTTTTTTTCTATTAGAAGATTTGATTTGCACAATAGGACCATCTTCGATAAATAATCCTGCAATATCCACTACAGTTTTGAGTGAACCTCCTCCGTTATCGCGAACATCTATCACAATACCTTTGACACCAGCAGTTTTTAGGCGCTCAACTTCTAATTCCATATCTTTTGCAGCATCACGACCGTTGCGATCTTCAAAATCTATATAAAATTTAGGAAGATAAATGATTCCGTATTTTAGACCATCCTTTTCTACAACGCTCGATTTTGCATACGTCTCCTCTATTTCTACTTCGTCTCTAATAATAGAAATCACTTTCAATGTACCATCAGTTTTTTTGACAGAAAGCCTCACTTCTGTTCCTTTAGGTCCTTTTATTTTCTTTACAACATCGTCAAGACGCATTCCCACAACATCTACAGGTTCTTTATTTCCTTGAGCTACTTTTAAGATTTGATCTCCAGGCTCTAATTCTTTACCTCTCCAAGCAGGACCGCCAGAAATAAGATCTGTAATTTCTGTATAATCGTTTTTCTTCTGAAGTCTAGCACCGATACCTTCGAGTTTTCCACTCATACTTACATCAAATCGCTCTTTGTCATCTGGCGCAAAATAGGAAGTATGTGGGTCAAATCTAGATGCAATAGAATTTACAAAAACTGCAAACCAATCATTTCGATCCAAATCCTCTACGAAGCTAAAATACTCATCAAGAGATTTTAATGAATTTTCTCTAGTTTCTTTCTCTAATTGTTCAAAAGTCTTGGATTCAATATCCACAAGATCTTTCTCTCTCTTTTTTGATTTTTTTGCAATTGAATCACGCACAGCAGGATCTTTTGCCTTTTCCTGAAGTTCCAGTTTATTGGAAAGAGATGACAATGTAGAAAGCTTGATCTGTTTTCTCCACTTCTCTTTTAGTTCAGTAGTATTCTTGGCATAAGGCAACTTTTCATAATCTGTATTAAAACTTTCATCAACATTGTAGTCGAAAGGTTTTGCCAAAATTAATTTATAATACCCCTCGCTTTCTTTAATGCGTTGAATCAACTTGCTGTAGGTAAGGTCAAAAAATGTTAGATCACGGTTTTTAATTTGATCGTCTAGGTCTAATTCATATTTGGCGAAAGCATCAATGTCTTCTTGAAGAAAAAATCTCTTAGAAGGGTCGAGGGCTTGTACATAATCCTTATATAGCCCTTTGGAGAATGCATCATCCATTGCTACCGGATCGTAGTGACCACGCTGAATAACAAAAGTTAATAGTTCTAATAATAATTTATCTTTTTCTGGATCAACTACTTTGGCTTTGGGCATAAAACCCCAAAAAGCCAGTGATAGTGCCATCACAAGCAATAAAATTTTGTAATTCCTTCTCATAAAATTCAATATAGTTTTCATCTAATAAAACGGTTGCATTTAAGAAATAAAGTCGCAAATGCATACGACTATAATCTTTTGTTAAAGACGTAAAAATAGCGCCAAAGATATTAAAATGCTTATTTTTGTTTTTCAAATGTAGATATAATATTTATTCTTAGCTGTTAATGTTTTTACAATCATTATGCCAATAGCTTGGTAATTCTACACACAATGTCAATCAAATACTTATTATGAAGAAACCTTTAATACTTGTTACCAACGACGATGGAATAACTGCGCCAGGAATGCGCGCTCTAATAGAAGTAATGCAGGAACTGGGCGAAGTAATTGTCGTAGCACCAGACAAACCTCAAAGTGCGATGGGACACGCTATCACTATAAACAGCACATTATTTATAAATAAAACTTCAACTCCAGACGCAGAAGTTGTAGAGTACAGCTGCTCCGGAACTCCCGTAGATTGCGTAAAGATGGCAGTAAGCGAAATACTACATAGAAAACCAGATTTGTGTGTTTCGGGAATAAACCACGGATCTAACTCTTCTATAAATGTAATTTATTCAGGAACTATGAGTGCTGCTGTAGAAGCTGGCATAGAAGGAATTCCAGCAATTGGATTTTCGTTGCAAGATTTTGCTTGGAATGCAGATTTTGAACCAACCAAGAAATATGTAAAAACGATTGCTTCTCAAGTTTTATCAAAAGGACTGCCTGACGGTGTACTTTTAAATGTTAACTTCCCTAAACTTCCAGAAGATCAGATAAAAGGCATCAAAGTTTGCCGACAAGCCAAGGCATCTTGGAAAGAAAGTTTTGACAAGAGACAAACTCCCCACGGACGCGATTACTACTGGCTTACAGGAGAGTTTGTAAATGAAGACAAAGGAGAAGACACCGATGAATGGGCATTGGAAAATGGTTATATTTCTCTAGTGCCAGTACAATTTGATCTTACAGCACATCATGCAATGCAACAAATAAATACATGGAATCTTAATGAGCAAAATTAAAATAATTTACGGATTACTTATTGGCATCATTAGCACAGCATTAGGTATAGCTTTATTTCTAGAACTTTTTACTAATTTTTCTTTTATAGAAGGAATAAAATTCAGTTCATCAAACGGAACTATCGGCAAGATAATTACACTGGGAGCCATTCTAAATATAATAATTTTCTTCACATTGCTAAAGTTCAAACAAGAACTGATGGCAAGAGGAGTTGTATTAGCGACTATCATAATGGCAATAATGACATTAGTACTTTAAGAAATGAAATACTACATATTAGCTGGCGAAGCTTCAGGAGATTTGCATGGAGCCGAACTTATAAAGGAATTGCAAAAGCAAGATCCCGCTGCCGAAATTCGATTTTGGGGTGGCGATTTAATGGCTGCTGCCGGTGGCACATTAGTAAAACATTATCGAGATTTGGCATTTATGGGTTTTGCTGAAGTTTTGTTTAATCTAAAAACAATCCTTGAGAATATTAAAATTTGCAAAAGAGACATTAGCAACTTTCGCCCAGACGCACTGATCTTTATTGATTATCCGGGTTTCAATATGCGCATTGCAAGATGGGCAAAGCTTCAAGGATTTGCCACTCATTACTATATCTCTCCTCAAATTTGGGCCTGGAAAGAAAACAGAATTACATCCATAAAACGTGATGTAGACAATATGTATGTGATTCTTCCATTTGAGAAAGAATTCTATGAAGAAAAACATGGCTACAAAGTTGAATTTGTTGGCCACCCGTTATTAGATGTAATTAATAAAAAGAAAGAAGGGGATTTCTCCGAATTCAGAGAAGATAATAATCTAAACGACAAGCCAATTATTGCACTTTTGCCAGGAAGCAGAAAGCAAGAGATTGCAAAAATGTTATCTGTAATGACTTCTGTTGCAGATTCTTTTCAGGATTATCAGTTTGTAATTGCGGGAGCACCAGGTCAAGAAGATTCGTTTTATAAGCAGTTCTTGACAAATAAAAATATTAGGTTCATTAGCAATCGAACTTACAATTTGCTAAGTATTTCGCATGCTGCACTTGTTACATCTGGTACGGCGACATTAGAGACGGCTCTCTTTAAAGTTCCAGAAGTTGTTTGCTACAAAGGAAATTGGGCTTCTTATCAAATCGCAAAACGAATAATTACTCTGAAATACATTTCTTTGGTCAATTTAATTATGGACAGATTGGTCGTCGAAGAATTAATTCAGGATGATTTCAACAAGAAAACTTTGATTACAGCCTTGGAAAAAATATTAAATACAGATTATAGAACAAATCTTTTTAAGGATTATGATCTTCTTGAAGAAACATTGGGACGCAGTGGCGCCGCTAGAAAAACTGCTGAAAAAATTGTAAAAAGTTTACGATAACTACCTCGTTTTTTTATAGTTATAAAAAGTGAAACACTTTTTTGTCATTAAAAAGTTTTGATAATATGGAAATTTTATTAAATTTACCATTCTAAAGATAATAATTCTAAATGGCGATCGTTTATAATTCTGCTCTTAAGAGCATTTAGATTTAATAATTAGAATGGCAATTGCGCTGTACATAAAAATAAAAAATATGCACAAAAAACTGATTCTCCTAACCTGTCTCCTAGTATCTTCTGTGACATTCTCACAGGTAGTTACAAGTAAAAAGACAGCAGAAAGAAAAGGGATTTACCAAAAACCTTCTACAGAAAAAGCTGTTGCCACTTCAAACAGTGATAAAAAATCTAAAAATATTGCAAAACCGGTTTCGATTAAGAGTTTAAAGTCACTACTTAACGAAAAGGGTGGCGAAGATATTGAACCAACAACTACAGATAATTATATTGCAGTTAAAATGATCAACAAAGCCATGCAATTAATGGGCGTTAAGTATCGCACAGGTGGGACAAGCAAAGCTGGAATGGACTGTTCTGGAATGGTTACCGCAGTTTTTAATATTTTTGATAAAGCAATTCCGCGTTCGTCAAGAGATATGGCGCAGGTGGGTCAAAAAGTTGCTGATAAAGAAGTTCAGAAAGGCGATTTGATTTTCTTCAAAACAAATGGTCGCAGCAGCATTAATCACGTTGGATTAGTAATTGGCACTGATGCAGAAGGAATTCAATTCATTCATTCTTCTACAAGTCAAGGTGTAATTGTATCTTCTACAAAAGAAGCTTACTACAAAAAAGCTTTTGCTCAGGTCAATAGAGTTTTATAAAAAAAAGTGAATACTTTCCTTGAAATGAGTACATTAGCTATATGTATGTGCTCAAATACCCAATAGCCAAAGTTTCAATATGTTTTGTCGCAGGCATCTTGTCTGTGGTCTATTTTCCGCTAAGCAGATTGCTAGTGCTTACTCTAACAACTGCTGCATTAGCCAATTTCATACTTTCATATTTTATTAGCCGGCGAAAAGCAAGTTCTCCCTATTTTGCTGCAGCATTTATTGCTATTTCGTTCTGCCTCGGTATGCTTACTCATAAGATGCACGATCGCAAGCAAGATCCACAACATTTCTCTAATCATTCTCATCTATTTAATAAGTCTAACAAACTTCAGATTGTGCTTTTGCAAAGACTTAAGCCAACGGCGTATGCAGAGCGATATATTGGAGGGATTCAGAAAATAAACGGAAAGATTTCAAAAGGAAAAATTCTTGTAAATCTTAGCAAGGAGAATTACACTTCAGAACTATCTGTGGGCAGTGTCTTTAAAATTACCACTAGTATTCAATTACATAAACCTCCATTAAATCCAGATAGTTTTGATTATGGAAAATATCTTTCGACAAAAGGAGTTCATGGCCAAGTTCACATAAGTGCTGAAGAAATTTTACTACGAGAAGCGCCACATCAAAACCTTCGATATTTTGCAGATAAAATTAGATTAAAAATCATTCAAAATCTCGAAAGAAAAGGATTTCCAGCTTCAGAGATACCAATCATCTCAGCATTATTTTTAGGGCAACAGCAAGATATTTCAGCAGCAGTTATACGAGACTATCAACTTGCCGGCGCAGTTCATATTTTATCGGTTTCAGGATTACACGTAGGTTTTATTTTACTTTTTATCAACTTTCTTTTGAAGCCGCTTCCGAAAAGCAAGAGCGGCAACTTAATCCGATTGATTGTAACAATAGTTTTACTTTGGACTTTTGCGATCATTGCGGGGCTTTCTCCATCTGTAGTAAGATCAGTGACAATGTTCTCTTTCGTCGCGTGGGGAATGCTCCTAAGACGTCAGGCCAATATTTATTACATTCTTCTTCTTTCGATATTTGCAATTCTACTAATTGAACCAGCATTTATCTTTGATGTAGGATTTCAACTGAGTTACACGACTATGTTTTTCATTATTTGGCTGCAGCCAAAACTCCGACGAATTTGGAATCCCAGCAATAAAATTCTAAAATACTTAAATGATATCCTATCAGTATCTGTCGCTGCTCAAATTGGGGCGTTACCGCTAAGCATCTACTATTTTCACCAGTTTCCTGGATTGTTCTTTATAACAAATCTGCTAATTATTCCAGCGCTTACCTTAATAATGATTTTAGGAATTGTCGTTCTCGCTCTTGCGGCTTTTGATTATGTTCCTTTTTACCCCATGAAGCTGTTATCTGAAAGCGTGAAAGCAATCAATTATATCATCAATAAAATCGCATCTCAAGAAGAGTTTATAATCACAAATATTTCATTTAATAAATATCTACTACTGACCTCCTACCTTCTAATAATTAGTCTAATCTTATTTATTTATAAAAAAAATTATCAGAGAATGACTGCAGTGCTTCTTGCGATTATTTCCGTGCAAACTGCTTCGATAATAAGCAAAAGAAACGCACAATCTTCAACCGAATTTGTGATATTTCATAAAACTGCTCAAACAATATTTGCTTCACGTGTAGGCCAAAAAGCGATTATATACTCTAGTGATTCATTAGCTGAAAAGGTTTCGGAGAACAAAGCGACTCAAGATTATCTAGTAAATAACTTCATCAAAACACAGACCCTTAAGCCTATTTCCAACGTTTATACATTTCGCGCTAAGCGTATATTAATAAATTGACAGCCTAGCAGTTTACCCCAAAAATGTGAATGTAGATGTTTTGGTGATGACTAAATCTCCTAAAATAAATTTTGAAAGAGTATTGGATGATTTGAAGCCGAAAATAGTTATAGCTGATGGTTCGAATTATAAATCCCAAGTTGTGAATTGGGAAGCGACCGCTATAAAACAAAAAATCCCTTTTCACAAAACGAGTGAAGAGGGATTTTTTCGGGTGAAATAATAATAAAAACCTAACCTTTAGTTCTATTCTGTAAAATTTTGTTTGCGCCCGTTAGCCATGCGGCTGGTCCACCTGCAACATATCCTGTACTTCCTAAAGCGGAAAAATTGACTTTGTTTGCTCCAGGAACAAGATCTACTATCCAAATAGTTGGATAACCACGAACCTTAAACGCTTGTTGTAATTCAGCGTTTTGCTTTGCAATTTTTGGATCTAATTGACTTCTTCTTGGAAAATCAAGTTCTAAAAGCACAACATTTTCTTTTGCCCAAGCATCAAATTCTGGAGTATGCAATACTTCCTTTTGAAGCCTAATACACCATCCGCACCAGTCGCTTCCTGTAAAGAAAAGTAAAAGTGGTTTTTTTGTTTTGCTCGAAATCTCTGCTGCTTTATCCAAATCTGTGTGCCATACTTCTTGAGCATTTGCAGAAAACGAAAATGCGATAAAGAGCAATCCTATAATATATTTTTTCATTCGTTTAAATTTTAACATACGTTCCATTTCTGTTTCCATTGAAGAAATTATTACGAATTCTGGTTGACTATCGAACACCATGCATTAATTTTTTCATTACTGGATTTAGCAAAGCAATAACTATACCTGCGACAATTGGTATAATGGTAAAAATCAAAAAGAAGGTACTCATATCGTACTCCTTGGTGATTCCTTCAATCATTCCGCCCATAGATCCTGCAAGTTTATTTCCGATGGCAATCGCCAAATACCACATTCCAAACATAAAAGCGATCATTCGTCCCGGAACCAATTTACTCACATAAGAAAGTCCAACTGGCGATAGACAAAGCTCTCCCAAAGTATGTAATAAATACGCAAATATTAACCAAACCATACTTACACGTACAGCTCCTGCTTCTGCTCCCGACGGAATAACACGTGCTCCGTATGCCAAAACAGCAAATCCAAGACCCATTATAATAAGGCCTAAACCGTACTTTACTGCGGCACTAGGATTGTATTTTCCATCCCACCATTTTGAGAATAGAGAGGCGAATGCAATAATAAAAAATGAGTTAAGAATACTAAACCATGAGGCTGTAACTTCTACTTGATTTTCTTTTAGCTCCGCGACATTCGCTACAATAACTTGCGAATCCAAGTTGCGAGATTTATAGTCGGATTGAATTCGGTTTGCCTGATCAGTTGTAAGATACGTTAGAGTACCAATTTCACTATGCAGTTTCACATCGTCACCCACTGCAAGAAGATCGCGGCTAGAAACATTTACATGCTGCTCAACAACATCATCCGTAGGTTTCAAAATCGTAGACTCCGTAACTGGCATATAATTAAAAACAAGTTTGTTGTCTTCATCAACCGCCTGTTTTCCGGTTTTCTCATCAATTTGCTGAGTTTTGATTGTTTGATAGCTCAGTTCGTATGCCTTTGAATTAAAGTCGTTGTTAAGCATCCAAAGTACAATTCCCCAAACTCCTAAAAAGCTTATCGCTAAAGTGATATTTGATACTGGAATTCTTTTGTAAGTCTGTTTAAACAATAGGTATAACACCCAAGAGATTAACCCCAGTGGAACTATTGTCAGTAGCAAGTTTACAATATTGTAAATAAGTGCCGCATTACCAACCAAATTTCTCTCTGTAAAATCTCTCGCAAAAAGGACTAATGAAGTTGCACCTTGCTCGAATGAAAGCCAGAAAAACACAGTGAAAAACGCGAAGATAATTACCGCAAACATTCTATCTCTAACTATTCGAGTATATCGTAAGATTCGAGAAATTACTAGGTAAAGGAATAATGCCAGACCAATTAGAGTTATTACTAAAGCACCCGGTAAAATTGATTTTGGAATTAAGAATTCTTCCGGCAATAAGTGAATATTTCCAATTTTGGATACAGGATCATTTATGAGATAAAGCAATCCAATTATTGAGGTAATTACAATTAAGATTTGATCTACAATTGTAAAAGGGTTTCTCTTATCTTCAGGCTTAACTTCTACTTTAGGAGTAGTAATTTCGATTTGTCCGTCAGGCGAAATCACTTCTGTTTCTTCTTTTGAACGTCTGGGAACATCTCCAATACTTCCAAATAATGGTTTAGCCAAATAAAATTGAATTGAACCTAAAAGCATAAAGATACCTGCAAGACCAAAGCCCCAGCTCCATCCTACTTTTTCTGCAAGATATCCACAAAGCATCATTCCGAAGAAAGCACCCGCATTTACACCCATATAAAATATCGTGTAAGCACCATCTTTCTTTTCTGGTAAGTCTTTATACATTTCAGAAATAATCGAAGTCATGTTTGGTTTAAAAAAACCTGTACCAATGACAAGTAATCCTAAACCTGCATAAAGAGAAAATTCTGTTTCTAAAGCCATCGCTGCGTGCCCTAGTGTCATAATTAATGCACCAATAACAACTGCCCAACGATAACCAGTAAATTTATCGGCAATAATTCCTCCTGCAATTGGAGTTAAATATAGAAGACCTGCATAAGTACCAAAAAGAGCACCCGCGTTTTCTGTAGTCCATTCCCAGCCTGGATTTGTACCTACGGCTGCCATAGTAAGAAAGTTAATAAGTAATACTCGCATTCCGTAGAACGAAAATCGTTCCCACATTTCTGTAAAAAACAATACGAATAGTCCTGCTGGATGTCCTAGAACTTTGGATTTAAAAAAATCGCTGTCTGCTGCAGTATGTGCCATTATAGGGATTTAAAAATATAAATAAAAAATAGTTGACTAAAGCAATTAGTTGATGCCGTGCATCATTTTCACTAACTTTTTGTTGAACAATAATAACATTACTGCGGCAAATAATGGAACGCCTGCAATGATAATAAAAAACGTGGAGATAGAATACATTTCTGAAATCTTGTCGATATAAGCTCCCGTCCAGCTCCCGATAAAGTTTGCAATTGCCGACGCAGTAAACCAAAGTCCGAAAGTAAGACCAACAAATTTTTGAGGAGACAATTTACTTACATATGATAATCCAACTGGCGATAAGCATAACTCACCCATCGTATGAAAGAAGTAAGCCAATATCAACCAAATCATACTAACCGAAGCTGTTTTTGCGCCTGCCGGAATACTCAAACTTCCATAAGATAATGCGAAGAAACCAACTGCTACTAGCCCCAATCCCATCGCAAATTTTACTGGTCCGGATGGATTCCAAACTTTTTCCCACATCTTACTAAATGAAGATGCCAGCGTAATAATAAAGAAGGAATTTAAAATTTGAAACCAAGAAACAGTTACTTCGGTAGTTTCTAAATTAAATTCGCGGTTCACTTTCCATATTCCCAAGATCCAAATAATCACAAAAGAGATGGTTGTGAAAATTATAGTTAGGGGATATTTTACATAAATTTTCTTTGCTAGTCCAAATAATACGTATGTTACAATTGCAATTGGAAAAATTGTCAAGATCGCATCCACCCACTTAAAAAATGTAGCCGAATCTCCAGTTAAGGCTCTTTGTGTATAATCTTTTGCAAACAAAGTCATCGATCCTCCGGCTTGTTCAAAAGCAAAGAAGAAAAAGATACTCGCAACCATTAAAACTCCCACAACTATTAATCTATCTCGTACAATGTGTGGAGCTGTCACTACTTCTTCCTCTTTTTCTAAAGCTGAATCCTCTTTTGCTTCAATATTGACATCTTGACCAATAACTCCAAAAATCTTTTGTGCAAAATAAAATTGCAGCATTCCAAAAAACATAAAAATACCAGCTAAGCCAAAACCATAATGCCAACCAATTTTTTCCCCAATATAGCCACAAAGCAACATTCCTAAAAATGCTCCTGCGTTAATACCCATATAAAATATTGTGTATCCAGCATCCTTTTTACTACTTGTATCAGGATATAATTGACCAACCATTGACGAGATATTTGGTTTAAACATTCCATTACCCAGAATCATAAATAGCAATCCAACGTAAAAAAAGTTTTGACTAAAACCTTCGAGTGCCATAGATGCATGCCCCAAAGTCATAATTAATGCTCCAATCAAAATTGCTTTTCTATAACCCGTAAATCTATCAGCAATCATTCCTCCCAAGAGTGGCGTTAGATACACGAGACCAGTATAAATTCCATAAAGCTTTAGAGCTTCTTCATTGGTCCAAGCCCATCCACCGCTAGATAATTCACTAACTAAAAACACAGTTAACAGTGCACGCATTCCATAATATGAAAAACGCTCCCACATTTCTGTAAAAAATAGAATAAATAGTGAAGCGGGGTGATCCATCAACATTGACTGATCTACACCTCTATTGCCTAGGTGCTTTAATAATAATTCATCTTGTGAAGCCATTGTCGTATTTGTTTATTTTATGAATTCTCTTTCGAAAACTTTTATGTTTTGTTATTAGCTAAATGCTGTTTTTCAAATTTCCAAAATTTTATCTCTATGCGATTGCGAATCTAACTTTTTGTAAGCAAAAGTGCAATATGTTATCGAAAAAACAATATACACGTTTGTAGAAATCTGCTTAATCGAAATTAAAATAGATTTTAGATCTTGTTATTTTACTTCCATCATTAGTTTTCTGATAATTGGTGAAACAATTAATAATACTGCTCCTGCTATAAAAGCATAAATTGCCAATTGATAATATCCTTCTGTATATCCTTGTAATTTTGTTACCAAAGATGCATTCTCATCTGGAGAAGACATTCCAGCACCTAGAATTCCTGCAGCATATTGTCCGTACGCACTTGCAAGAAACCACAACCCCATCATCATTCCCCCAAGTCTCTTTGGAGATAATTTTGTCATCGTTGAAAGGCCAATTGGCGAAAGACATAATTCGGCAATTGTTACAATTAGATATGCACCGGTAAATAAGTTTAGAGAAGTTATACCTTCAACATTGGTAAAAAATCTAGTATAATAGAATGTGTAGAAAGCTGCACCTAAGAATAAAAATCCTAGTCCAAACTTAATAACTGTATTTGGTTCGATTTTCTTTTTGGCCATAGCCAACCATAATAATCCTAGAATAGGGCTAAAAATAATTACAAATAAAGAGTTTGCAGAGTTATTAACGATATTAGGATTAATTTCAAAAAACAATAACTTATGGCTTAGATTCTCACGGGCAAATAACGCTAGCGATCCACCGCTCTGCTCAAAAAACGCAAAGAAGGCAATTGAAAAAAGAATAAATATTAGAGCCGCAAAAAGCTTTTTACGACTAGCTGCCTCTTTCTCTCTAAAAGTTTCATAAAGGAAATAAACGATCGCCAATGGTCCGATGGTATACATGAAATAATCTGTATAATCGGTATTGATAATCATAATGTAAATTAACGGTAGGATTAAAAACGCTCCCGCATAGACCGCGACTTCGCGTGTAGTACGTTTTGTCTTTGGCATTTCAAGAATTGGAGAATCCCCAATTGGCCCTAGACTTTTTCTAATAATCGCAAATGTGATAAGACCAACAAACATTACGAATGCTGCTGCAAGGAAGGCGTAACTCCATCCCCAATCAGCGCTAGTACCAAGATAAACGCAGATTGCACCACCTAGCAAGGCGCCAATATTAATACCTGAATAGAACAGACCGAAACCTGCGTCACGTCTGACATCGCCTTCTTTGTACAAATCACCTACCATAGATGAAATATTCGGTTTAAAAAAACCCGTCCCAATAATTGTAAGAGTAATACCGTAAAAGAAGTAAAGGTGCGGATCGTAGGCTATTAGTAAATTTCCCAAAACCATTACAATTCCTCCAAAAACCAGCGATTTCTTGAATCCTAGAATTTTATCGGCAAAAATTCCTCCTACAAATGTAAAAGCGTATACAAATGCCTGAATTGCACCATACTTTAAATTTGCTTCTTTGTCTGAGAATGCCAACCCCAATAGTTCGTCTGCCATAAAGATTGTTAGAACTCCCCGCATTCCATAGAAACAGAAGCGCTCCCACATTTCTACAAGAAATAAATACCAAAGTTGCTTTGGATATTTTCCCTCAAAATTTTGAATTTCTTCTAAGGTAAGTTTGGATGTTTGTGACATTATTATTGTGGGTAGTTATAGATTGTCTTTGATGTAATTTGTCATTTTATTGAACAGCTGAATGCGCGTATTTCCACCGTAAATTCCGTGATTTTTATCTGGATAAATCTGCGAATCAAACTGCTTATTGGCTTGAATCAGCGCCTCCATCATTTCCATAGTATTTTGCACATGCACATTATCATCTGCAGACCCGTGAATGATTAAAAAATTTCCTATTAGTTTATCAACGTGATTTATTGGAGAGTTGTCATCATATCCTGAAGGATTTTCCTGTGGAGTGTGCATATAACGCTCCGTGTAAATTGAATCATAGAAACGCCAATTTGTAACTGGCGCAACTGCAATTGCCATCTTGAAAACGTCATTTCCTTTTAGCAAACAGTTTGCAGCCATAAATCCTCCGTAACTCCAACCAAAAATTCCGACGCGAGCCTCATCGATATAATTATATTTTCCTAATACTTTGGCAGCATCAATCTGATCTTCTACCTCATATTTTCCTAATTGGAGTTGGGTTACTTTTTTAAATTCAGCTCCTTTAAAACCTGTACCGCGACCATCAACACATGCTACGATATATCCTTGTTGTGTAAGCATCGAGAACCAATAGTCGTTTGTATTATTCCATTGATTGGCAACTTGCTGAGATCCTGGTCCTGAATATTGAAACATAAACAGTGGATATTTTTTCTTCGGATCAAAGTCTTTTGGCTTCAATATCCAAGCATTCAAATTATGTCCTTTCTCCGTAGTAAGTACGAAAAACTCCTTCTTAGGGATTCCGTAGTCTTTTACTTTATTCAGCAAAGCCGCATTATCTTCAATTAGTTTTAGCTCTTTTCCATTAGAAGCAGCATTCAACGTAAAAACTGTAGGCTGTGTCGCACTTGAAAAAGAGTTAATAAAGAATTCATAATTCGGGCTAAATGTTGCTGAGTTTGT
>JBBSRP010000012.1:0-23670 GCA_038242935.1 Flavobacteriales bacterium | reverse complement strand
GATACTATCGGTCTTGAGAAATTCTACGATGCTCATAAAGACAATTACAAATGGGCAGAAAGATATGACGCTGCAGTGTATTCTTCAACGAGCAAAGATGCAATTGCAAAAACGAAAAAATTCTTGAAGAAAAAGAAAACGACAGAATTTATTAAAGAACAATTGAACAGCAAAGACAAGATAAATATTATGTCTAAAACTGGCGTTTTTGAAAAAGGAAATGACGTATTGCCAAAATCGATGCGTGCCAAAAAAGGTATTTCGGATGTTTTGCACGAAGGAAATTACTATTATGTAGTAAAAATAAATGAAGTGAAACCTGCCGGACTTAAAACATTGGACGAAAGCAGAGGAAGAGTTATCAATGACTACCAGCAGTATCTAGAAGAAAAATGGGCTGGTGAATTGAGAAAAGAATTTACTTTAAAAGTGAATCAAGATGTTTTTGCGAAAGTAAAATCTGAATTGAAATAATAGTACATGAGAAAATTTGTGCTTGCAAGCTTTCTGATTCTTCTAGCAACTTCTTGCAGTTATTTCAAAAAAGATGCCGAACCGGATGCGATTGCTCGAGTAGGTGAGGAGTTTTTATATCCGGAAGACATCAAAGATTTGGTGCCTGATGGAAGTACAGAAGCAGACAGTATTCAGATTGTTGAAAGTTATATAAATCGTTGGGCAACTCAGAAATTGCTAATAGCTAAAGCCGAACTAAATTTAAGAGATACTAAGAAATTAGAGTTCGATAATTTGGTTAAACAGTATAAAATCGATCTTTATACAAAAGCGTATATCGAAGAATTGGTAAAGCAAACGATCGATACAGCTGTGACTTCGGAAGAATTGAAAGAGTATTATAATTCTAATAAAGATAACTTTCGCACAAGCGAAGCACTTCTGAAACTTAGATATATTCACTTGCAAAACGATAATCCGAAGTACGAAATCATCAAGCAGAAGTTTTTTGATTATAATAAGAAAGACAAGCAATTTTGGGAAACTTACAAATTGCAGTTTAAAGATTTTGCAATGAATGATTCGGTTTGGGTAGAGATGAATCAGGTTTATAAAAAACTTCCGTTTGTGACTCCAGAAAATAGAGATACGTATATTGCTGCAGGAAAATCAATCCAATATAGAGATTCATTAGATATGTTTCTGGTAAAAATTGTAAATGTTACCAATAAAAATCAGGTGAGTCCGTTCGAGTACTTGCAGCCTACGTTGAAGCAGGTGATTGTGAATAAAAGAAAAGTAGAATTAATAAAGAAAATTGAAAAAGAAATCACTGATGATGCGATTAAAGACAAGGAATATGAAATTTATAAATAAAACACGTACGCTTTTCGCTGCGCTTTTCCTTTTGATAGGAGTTTCAATGAATGCACAAGAGATCATCCCGATTTCTGAAACAGTTATGGACACTGTAAAACCACAGTTTAGCAAAAGACAAAAAATCGATGGTATTGTTTCGACAGTAGGTGATTATATTATTCTTGATTCTGATATAGACAAAGCATATCTAGAAATTTCAAGTCAAGGAAACTCTGTGAAAGATATTACAAGATGTCAGCTTTTAGGAAAGTTGATGGAAGACAAATTGTATGCACATCATGCAATTCAAGATAGTATCATTGTTACAGACGAGCAGGTAAAAGACAGAATGACTCGTCAGATTGATTATATGGTTCAGCAATTGGGTACAATGGACAAAGTGGTTCATTATTTCAAAAAAGATACTGAAGATGAATTGAGAACTGATCTTTTTGAAGTGATCAAAACCAATGCACTTACAGAAGAAATGCAGAGTAAGATTGTAGGTGAAGTAGAGATTACTCCAGAAGAAGTACGTACGTTCTTTAGAAGTATACCTACCGACGATCTACCAATTTTTGGAGCAGAAATAGAAGTCGCACAGATTGTGATAAAGCCTAAAATATCTGAAGAAGAAAAACAAAAAGTGATTGTGAAATTGAATGAAATACGAGATGAAGTTCTTGCTGGATCGAGTTTTTACACAAAAGCAGTTTTATATTCTCAAGATCCAGGATCTAGATCTAGTGGAGGTTTCTATAAAATGACTCGTAAAACACCATTTATCAAAGAGTTTAAAGATGTAGCTTTTACGCTTGGTGAAGGAGAAATTTCAATGCCATTTGAAACTGACTTTGGATACCATATAATTTTGGTGGAAAAAATTAGAGGTCAAGAAGTAGATTTAAGACACATTCTTATTTCTCCAAAAGTTAGTTCAGAAGCTCTTGCAGAAGCAAAAACGAAAATTGAACTAATTAAGAAAAGAATTGAAGATGGCGAAATAACTTTTGCAGAAGCAGCGCGTACGATGTCTGATGAGAAAGAAACAAAAGCAAATGGTGGAGTTTTGATCAATCCAAATACACAAGACACACGTTTTGAACTGACAAAAATGGATCCTGAATTATATTCTCAAATATCTTCTTTGAAACAAGATGAAATCTCATATCCAATTATGGATGAAGATCGTTCTCAACGCAAATCATATAAGATTATTAAAGTAACAAATCGTACTGAGGAGCATAAAGTAGATTATGCAAAAGACTATGTAAAAATCAAAAACCTTGCATTGAAAGAAAAACAAATCAAGAAAATTGGTGAGTGGTCAGAGGCAAAAATTAAAGAAACGTATATCAAAATTAACGGATCTTACCAAAACTGCGATTTTACAAATAATTGGGTAAAGAAATAATTCTATCTTTCAAACATATCTTATAAAGCAGCAAAAATGTCAGACGTAGCAGCAATACAAAATTTAGTTGAGAAGCGTAAAAGCCTAAAAGCAGAAATTGCAAAAATCATTATTGGTCAGGATATTGTTGTCGATCAGATTATCTTAAGTATATTCTCTGGTGGTCATGCACTTCTTGTAGGTGTTCCAGGACTGGCCAAAACGCTGATGGTAAATACAATTGCCCAAGCTTTAGGTTTGGATTTCAAAAGAATTCAGTTTACTCCAGATTTGATGCCTTCTGATATTTTGGGGAGTGAAATTTTGGATGAGAATAGACAATTTAAATTCATCAAAGGACCGTTATTTTCGAATATTATCCTTGCCGATGAGATCAATAGAACACCGCCAAAAACGCAGGCAGCTTTGCTTGAAGCAATGCAAGAGCGATCGGTGACAATTTCGGGACATACGTATAAGTTGGAGTTGCCGTACTTTGTACTAGCTACCCAAAACCCGATTGAGCAAGAAGGAACATATCCTCTACCAGAAGCACAGTTGGACAGATTTATGTTTTCGATATTATTACAATACCCATCTTTTGCCGAAGAAGTAGAAGTGGTAAAAAGTACGACTACAGATAAGATACAAACAATAAACGCGTTGTTTACAGCTCAGGAAATTATCGACTTTCAGCATTTGATTCGTCGTATTCCAGTTGCTGATAATGTAATAGAATATGCAGTAACCGTAGTAAGCAAAACACGTCCGGAAAATGCAATGTCAAGTGACTATATTAAAAATTATCTTGATTGGGGAGCAGGACCTAGAGCATCACAGAATTTAATTTTGGCTGCCAAAGCACACGCTGCCTTCAACGGGAAATTCTCTCCAGATATAGAAGATGTCAAAGCAGTGGCACCGGGTATTTTAAGACACCGAATCATTAAGAATTATAAGGCTGATGCCGAAGGTATTTCGGAAGAAACGATAATATCTTCTTTACTATAAAATTTTAAAAACCTGAAAGGAAACTTTCAGGTTTTTCTTTTTAGGGTGGGTTTGGACAAGCTCAACCTCCGCATCTTCGATTGAGAATTTTAAATTAAAGATATTATGAACGTGTCTTATAAATTTTCTGCTACAAAATAAAGATCATCGTCCTGAACTGTAGTGTTCCCGCCTATATTAACTTTCAGCTTATTCGCAGAATCTGTCGATGAAAATAAGTAGTTGCTTTAAGGATGTTGCAGCTAGGTGGCTGAGCTTGTCGAAGCCACACGAATGTGAAGTTTGACCCAGTCACTCGTTTACCGATCTTATTGAAGCCATAACACACACAAAAGATTCAATCTGAATCAAAACCAAATATCTTTAAAGGGAGGAAGTTTCCTGAGTGTTTCTCGGTAGCTGAGCTCGTCGAAGCCACACGCGTAAAGATCTCATCGAAACCACTCAAATCTAAAGCTTGTCAAAACCACAATTGAAATATAACGATCTTCTCGACGCCATTTTCCATTATAATATCTATCAAACCACCCCAACGTCAAATCGATTCCACACCCAACCCAACACCACAATTCCACCCCTAAACCCCAATTTAGAATTGTTCTTTATTCTTTTGGCGAAAGCCTATTTCACTTTTGATAAAAATTGACCGTTAATTTGACAATTACGCAATTATTCTCACGATAATTTGTAATAGATATTATAAACGCAGTTAAATATCATATTTGGTAAATTTAATACTCAAAAAGTCCTCTTTGACTTCAAATCTTTTAATTGCGGACTAAATTTCTTAAATTTGCAACACAACAAATTAAAGATACTATTATGGCTTTTGATATCGAGATGATAAAAAAGGTGTATGAGACAATGCCAGAACGCGTGGACAGAGCGCGTGAGCTTGTTGGACATCCACTTACACTTACTGAAAAAATATTATACGCGCACCTTTGGGAGAAAACTCCAAACAAAATTCTTAAGCGCGGAAAAGATTATGTAGATTTTGCACCAGATAGAGTAGCTTGTCAAGATGCTACTGCTCAGATGGCGCTTTTGCAATTTATGCACGCCAAGAAAGTAAAGGTTGCAGTTCCTACAACAGTTCACTGTGATCACTTGATTCAAGCAAAAGTTGGTGCAGAGAAAGATTTGAAAAATGCAAAAACTCAAAGTAATGAAGTTTTTGATTTCCTTTCCTCTGTTTCTGATAAGTTCGGAATTGGTTTCTGGAAACCGGGAGCTGGAATTATCCACCAAGTAGTTCTAGAAAATTATGCATTCCCAGGAGGTATGATGATCGGTACAGATTCTCACACAGTAAATGCTGGCGGATTGGGTATGATCGCTATCGGTGTGGGTGGTGCAGATGCTGTAGACGTTATGTCAGGAATGGCATGGGAACTTAAATTTCCACGTCTTATTGGTGTAAAATTGACTGGAAAACTTTCAGGGTGGACAGCGCCAAAAGACGTTATTCTTAAAGTTGCTGGTATCTTAACTGTAAAAGGTGGTACTGGAGCTGTGGTTGAATATTTTGGGGAAGGTGCAACAGCAATGTCTTGTACTGGAAAAGGAACAATCTGTAATATGGGTGCAGAAGTAGGTGCTACAACTTCTACCTTTGGATACGATGATTCAATGTCAAGATACCTTCGCGCTACTGGTAGAGCCGATGTAGCCGAAGCAGCAGACAAAGTTGCTGACTATCTTACAGCTGATAAAGAAGTATATGCAGATCCTAAAAAATACTTTGATGAGGTAATCGAGATTGATCTTTCAACCCTTGAGCCACATCTTAACGGACCATTTACACCAGATTTAGCAACTCCAATTTCTAAAATGAAAGAAGCTGCTGCTAAACATGACTGGCCTCTAAAAATTGAGTACGGACTAATCGGATCTTGTACAAACTCTTCGTACGAAGATATTTCGCGTGCGGCTTCGTTGGCAAAACAGGTACACGAGAAAAAATTAAAAGCAAAATCTAATATTGCAATCAACCCAGGTTCTGAGCAAATTAGATACACTATAGAAAGAGACGGATTTGTAGATACTTTCGAGAAAATCGGAGCTACAATCTTTGCAAATGCTTGCGGACCGTGTATCGGAATGTGGGATAGAGCAGATGCAGAATTGCAATTGCGCAACACAATCGTTCACTCTTTCAACAGAAACTTCTCTAAGCGTGCAGATGGAAATCCAAACACTCTTGCGTTTGTAGGATCTCCTGAACTCGTTACAGCCCTTGCTATTGCTGGAGATTTGTCTTTTAATCCGTTAACAGATACACTTATTAACGAAGATGGCGAAGAAGTAATGCTTGACGAACCAACAGGTCACGAATTACCTCCAAATGGATTTGATGTAGAAGACGCAGGTTTCCAAGCACCTTCAGCAGATGGTTCTGGAGTACAAGTTGTTGTGAGCCCTACGTCAGAGAGAC
Source organism: Flavobacteriales bacterium (assembly GCA_038242935.1). Taxonomy (GTDB): domain Bacteria; phylum Bacteroidota; class Bacteroidia; order Flavobacteriales; family Flavobacteriaceae; genus Flavobacterium. Next base: position 17,515 of record JBBSRP010000012.1, on the reverse strand, counting down.
TTCAACTTTTGGAGCCTTTCCAACCTTGGAATCACGAGAATCTTTTGGGAGCCAAATTATTGATCAAAGCACAAGGGAAATGTACTACAGACCACATTTCTATGGCAGGTCCGTGGTTGCGTTTTAGAGGGCACTTGGACAATATTTCAAACAATATGTTGATCGGTGCAATCAATGCATTTACTGAGAAAACTAATTCAGTGAAAAACCAAATCACTGGCGAATATGACACGGTTCCTGGAGTTCAAAGAGCTTACAAAGCTGCGAATATTCCTACCGTTGTTGTTGGAGATCACAATTACGGCGAAGGTTCTTCAAGAGAGCACGCTGCGATGGAGCCTCGTTTCTTGGGTGTAAAAGTGGTATTAGTGAAGTCATTCGCGCGTATTCACGAAACGAATCTTAAAAAGCAAGGTATGTTGGGAATCACCTTTGCAAATGAGGAAGATTACAACCTTATTCAGGAAGATGATACCTTCAACTTTATAGATCTTGCTCAATTTGCAGAAGGCAAGCAAATCACAATTGAGCTTGTTCACAAAGATGGTTCGAAAGATATAATTATGACAAATCATACGTACAACAAAGGTCAAATCGGCTGGTATGTTGCGGGATCTGCGCTGAATTTAATTGCTGCTGAGGCGTAATCACAAATTTTTGTTACCATATAATTAAGGAGTTTCTGTGAAGAAGCTCCTTTTTTTGACCATTATTTTTTGGGCGTTCCCTTCGGGCAGGCTTTCCACTCCCAATCTTTTTGGGCAGAAAAAGCCCAAAAAGGATTTCCGCTACAATCCTTAACGCAGCCTCAAGAACATTAGAAGAGTAGATTTTGAATGAAATTTAGTGGAATTACTTTTAAAAATAAATCCAAAACAAGAATTTCGATTCTATGATAATTATCAATGTCAGCTATTTAAAATTCTGTATCTTCAACTTTAATTATATTGCTAACACAAGCCTTTTTTAAAATGATACGTATGAAAAATATCTGCCTCACTTTATTAACATTATTTTTTGGATTACATCTCAGCGCTCAAGAAATTGTCGGTCAGTGGAATGGCGTTTTGCAGCTTCCAGGAGTTGAGTTGCATATTGTCTTTCATGTTGACAAAAAGGACAAGGGGGGTTATACTTCCACAATGGACAGTCCCGATCAAGGAGCAAACGGAATTCCAGTAACAACCACCACTTTCAAGGACGGCGTTATTACTTTCGAACTTACTCCAATGAAAATAATGTATACAGGAACTATTGAAGGAGAAGAAATCTTCGGAACGTTTACGCAAGGAGGACACGAATTTTCGTTAAATCTAGATCGGAAAGAAGTTGCAAAAACAGTACTTAACAGACCACAAGAACCCAAAGCACCTTTTCCATACAAGAGCGAAGAAGTAAAATTTACAAATACCAAGGACAACGTAACTCTTGGTGGAACACTTACGCTCCCAGAAGACAAAGGAAAATTTCCTGTCGTAGTTTTAATCACAGGAAGTGGCCCTCAAAATCGTGATGAAGAGCTTATGGGGCATAAACCATTTTTAGTCATTGCTGACTATTTAACACGAAATGGCATCGCAGTTTTACGTTACGACGATCGTGGAATAGCCGAATCTAGTGGAAAATTTGATGAAGCTAATTCAGAAGATTTTTCACATGATGTCGAAGCAGCAGTTGACTATTTAAAAACTAGAACAGACATTCGCAAATCTCAAATTGGACTTATCGGACATAGCGAAGGCGGACTAATTGCACCAATGGTTGCAGCTAGAAATAAAGATATAGCTTTCATCGTTCTGCTTGCCGGTCCCGGCATTAAAGGTTCAGAAATTTTACTTTCTCAACAGCGTGCAATTTTCAAAGCTTCAGGTTTGACGGATGAAGAAATCAAACAGAGAACTTCTACCACAGCTAGTCTTTTTGATATTATTTCAACTTCTGAATCCAATCATCTCGATAGAGACTTGAATGATTATATCGAGAAATTAGTTGCTCTTCAAGGAGGAGAAGCACAAGATATGAGCACAAGAGAATACATCGAAATGCAACTTCAAGAAATCTCAACTCCCTGGATGTCCTATTTTATCAAGCACGATCCAGTACCAGTTTTAAATAAAGTAAAAGTTCCAGTTTTGGCTCTTAATGGTGGCAAGGATATTCAAGTCCAAGCAAAACTAAATCTACCAGCAGTTCAAAAAGCACTAGTAGCAGGTGGAAATAAAAAAGTAACAATCAAAGAATATCCAAATCTCAACCACTTATTTCAAGAAGCTACAACTGGATTTCCGGACGAATATTTTAAGATCGAACAGACTTTTTCCCCAGCAGTTCTTCAAGATATGCGCGATTGGATTAAGCTTCAAGTCAAGTAATTTTTGCAGAATTATTCCAGTCAGTATTAAAACAGTTTATTATAAAACCCTAACCGAAAGATTAGGGTTTTGTTTTATAAGGCTATTTTAAAATAGTAAATTTCTGCACTGCTGCGAACATTGCACTAGTAAATGAATGGAGTTTGCAGGACCATTTTAGCATTACAAGATTATCAACCCTACTTAAAAAAACACATATATAGTGTTTGATTTTGATACTGGGCACGAGCGAGACGCTCGCGCTAGCGGTCAATATTCTCGTAGTCTTTGATTTCTATTGGCGTTGGAATTTTGAAAGCAAACTTAACAGTTATATAAAAAGGATGCTATATTCAACGGTTGAGTTTCATTATTTGAATTCGTCGCTAGTGCGAGCGTCCCGCTCGTGAAAGTCTATCAAATAAAACGCAAGCTAATCGCACTAAGCTGATTTAATGATAAAATACGAATGTTGAAATTATGCCTCGCATACTTTTATATACCCGTACTATCGCATTCTTTGTGCTTACAAGAACTTACAATTCTTCATTTTATTTCTCTCGAGACTTAATAACATCCTATTTTTTGTGCTTTAAACTCATACTGGGCACGGGGGAGACGCTCGCGCTCGTGATCAAATAATAATCTAGAAATGTTTTATTTTGAAACATAATGTCAAAAATGGAGTATTACAACTCATAAATAACTCTAAAAAACGAACTGAACTTGTCGTTGCTCTTTGTAATAGGAAAACCTGCAACTAGACCAATTGCCAAAGCTTCATTGATTTGAATTTTTCCCTGAGGACGCATTGTCATTTCAAACTTTCCGTCTACGAATTCTTTATTAAACTCGATTCCAACAAAATGCGAAGAATTGGGAATAGCATAATCAAATGAAGTATTAAACTGCCAATTGACTTTTGTATAATCTGTATTAAATCTATGTTTGAAAATAGGGCCTGCAAAAATTAAGGTATGGAAATTGGCACCCCAGCGTTTTGCAGCAACAAAAAACGGACTGTATTGCAATCCTTTTATGAGCGGTTTTTCGTCGAAATCTTCAAAGGCTGCAAAATCAAATATTTGTGTGTAGCCAAGAGCTAGAGTTGTACTGTATTTTGGCGAAACATAAAAAGAATATTGAGCAGATAATCTCAGATTGTCAAATCTATTTTTCGGAATATTTTTTACGTCGCTTATCTGTTTGTAGAATGAAAAATCTGTTTCAATTTCGAGACCCAACCTGTCGATTGGAGCAAATTCATATTCTGCTAATACAGCATATTCGCTGTAGGTAGCGGTATTCTTAAAATCGCCGGCAAGATTAAGTTCTTTCTCTCCTTTTCTGGCGCCAAGGTCTCTAACTAGATCTATGTAGAGAGGCTCAATATGATGTACTTTGGGTATTTCGGTTGGAGGAATTGTATCTTGAGCATTGCATATCGTAGCAGAAATCAGCAATAATAAAGCAATTAATTTGCTGTTTAAATTTGCTTTATTTTTCATTGTTTTAGTACTTAAATGAGATTAAGGACTGTAAAATTAAATAGAAAGTAGTATTCAGAAATATTTTTTGGAGGCTTTTATTTGTTCAGCATAGAAAATTTAACATTAGAGAGGTGTTCTTGTGGAAGGAGTGATCTTTTTGGCTTTTCAGATGAATGCAGATTACAGATTCGTCGCTAGCGCGAGCGTCCCGCTCGCGAACGTAAGTTAAAATAAAGCGTAAGCTTGGCAATTAATCTCATTCTATTTATGAGAAAATTAAAAACAACTTGCTGAATTTATTTTCATTAAGATTTAATTGTTGACGCTATAAGAACTTTCAGTTTTACAATTCTTCTTTTTTTCGAGACTTTAAAGGCAGGTCAATGTTTCGCGCTTTAAATTCATGGTGTGCATAAGCTAGACGCTCGCGCAAGCGTGAAAATCTAGTGAATGTCTTGTGCTAAAATCTAGAGAGAAAGTATCGCTAGAAATAATACTCTACTTCACTTTGATATCCTGCAGGTTTTTTTTTGAACCTTGTAGATATTCTAAAAAAAGTCATGAAGGATTTAAGAAAATTTAGATTTTAGCAAAGTAGAAATTTGATCCTTAATTATACTAAAAAAGGTTTTGGATACCTTGAAGGAAAGAGTAAAATAAATTTAGAAACGCGCTTTCGAGCCTTTGTAGCGATCAATTTTGTTGCCTGGATTCGTTGCTGGCGTGAGCGTCCCGCTCGTGAACGTAAGTTAAATAAAGCGTAAACTTGGCAATTAATGTCATTCTATTTATGGAAGAAAAATTGAAAATAACTTTCTGAATTTATCTCATAGTTGCATTAAGATTTAATTGTTGACGTTATAAAAACTTTCAGTTTTTAAGGCCTGCTTCTCTTCGAGATTTTGAGTGCAGCTAATTATTTTGTGCTTCAAATTCATTATGCACGAGCAAGACGCTCGCGCTAGCGAAAAAAACATATAGACTAGCATATAGACTAAACATATAAAAGAAAACTAAGAAACCATCTTCTCCTTCGTAATTCGATCCACGACTAATGCAATTGCTCCATCTCCGGTAACATTACAGGCTGTACCAAAACTGTCCATTGCAATATAAAGTGCAATCATAAGTCCGACCATTTCGTCGTTGAAACCCAACATCGATTGCAAGACTCCAACGGCTGCCATAATTGCTCCACCAGGAACTCCGGGTGCGGCAACCATCGCAATTCCTAGCATAAAGATAAAACCTGCAAATAATGTGAAATTAAAAGGCATTCCTTCAAGAATCATTAATGCCATTGCGCAAGCTGTAATTTTCATGATACTTCCCGATAAGTGAATCGTAGCACATAATGGAATAACAAAACCAGCAATTTTTTCTGAAACACCATTTTTTAAAGTTTGTTCTAATGTCACAGGAATTGTGGCAGCCGATGATTGTGTGCCTAAAGCAGTGAAATATGCTGGCATCATTGTTAGCAGTAATTTGAAAGGATTTTTCTTCGTGAGAATTCCAGCAATTGTATATTGAAGAACTAGCAACAAAATATGAAGCGCAAAAATTACTCCTATAATACTGATGAAAACCGAAAGAATTGAAAACACTTTTCCGCTGAAAGACATACTGACGAAAATTCCCAAAATAAATAATGGCAATAATGGAACAATCACATTCTCAATAACTTGCATTATGATTTTCTGAAAATCATCAACCACTAATTTTAAAGTTGAGTTATTTTGGTAAGCTAGTCCTAAACCTATTACAAAAGCTAAAACTAGAGATGTCATAACATCTAAAGCGGGTGGAATTATAATGCTGAAATAGGGTAGCAATTCGGGAGTTTCTCCGCCAATTTGTGCTACGTCATTTACATTTGAAGCCAAAAGTTGCGGAAATATTCCTGAAGTTGCAAAATAGGTCATAAAGCCAGAAAAGATCGTTGAGCCGTAAGCAATCGCTGCGGTAATCAACAGTAATTTACCAGCACCTTTTCCTAAGTCGGCGATGGCCGGCATAATCAATCCCAAAATGATTAGTGGAATTGCGAAATTAAGAAACTGCCCAAAGAACGCGTTAAAGGTGGTAAAAATGCGGTTAACAGATTCTGGCAAGTACAATCCAAAGACGATTCCTAAAACTATAGCAAGAAAAACTTTAAAGAGTAAATTTGAAAGTAAACGCTTGATCATATATTTGAATTTGGAAAAGAGTTTTGGAGCGTCTTTTTTGATGATTATTTTTGAGATGCTAAGATACTGCCAATGTTGCGAAGGAGGGTTTTATGGGAACAGTTTTTTTCTCTTAATCCTATCGGAAGGAAATGCTGAAATTTTATAAAAATTGTACTTATGAAAAATACTGCCCTAGCCCTGATTGCAGTGCAAATCCTTTTTGGGCTTTTTCTGCCCAAAAAGATTGGAGCGGAAAGCAGGATAAAGCTCCAAAAAAAAATCCGCTTCATAAAAAATGAAGCGGAATTTTATATTTTGAGAATTCTAAATCTACTAGTAGTATGTGAATCTTCTTACTTTAGAAATATATTTTGCAAGACGAATTACTTGGTGGCTATAGCCATATTCGTTGTCATACCATACGTAAAGCACGATATTTTTCCCATCTGCAGATACAATTGTCGCGTGGCTATCAAAAATTGCTGGCGCCGAAGTACCAACGATATCCGAAGATACAAGCTCGTTATTTACTGAATATTTAATCTGCTCAACAAGATCTCCGTCAAGAGCACTCGCTTTCATAATTTCGTTTACCTCATCAACTGAAGTCGTTTTATTAACCTCAAGATTTAGCACCACAAGAGAACCGTTAGGCACAGGAACGCGAATTGCATTTGATGTAAGTTTGCCCGCAAGAGACGGTAAAGCCTTTGCTACAGCGGTACCAGCACCTGTTTCAGTGATAACCATATTAAGCGCCGCAGCACGGCCACGACGGTATTTCTTGTGCATATTGTCGACAAGATTCTGGTCATTTGTATAAGCATGAATCGTTTCTAGATGACCTTTTTGAACTCCTAAGCTATCTTCAACAACCTTCAAAATCGGTGTAATCGCGTTTGTAGTACAAGAAGCCGCAGAGAAAATGTGAACATCGTCGGGATTGTACTCAGTGTGATTTACTCCGTGAACGATATTTGGAACTCCTTTACCTGGCGCAGTAAGCAAAACTTTGTCTGCTCCAACTGAACTTAAGTGGCGTTGCAGAGCTTCTTCTGTTGTAAAAGCTCCGGTATTATCTATAATCAACGCATTGTCGATTTGGTATTTTGTGTAATCTATTTCTTCTGGACTTGCTGCGCTAATCATATGCACAGTCGTTCCGTTGATGATGAGTGCTTGGTTTTCTACGTCTGCAACTACGGATCCGTTGAAATCTCCATGAATAGAATCGTAACGCAAAAGTGACGCTCTTTTTTCAAGACTTACTGCATCATTTTTGTCACGTGTCACAATTGCGCGAAGTCTTAACTGACTTCCACGACCTGTTTTTGACATTAATTCACGAGCTAACAAACGTCCAATACGTCCAAAACCATAAAGAACTACGTCTTTTGGTTGAATTTCTTGAGTGTTTTTTGCTGATTTTAATTTGTTGATAACGAAAGATTTTGCATTGGTATGCTCTTCGTTTTCAAGATGGAATTCATAGGTTAATTTACCGATATCTAGTTTTGAAGGTGGTAAATCAAGTGATAATATAGCTTTTGCAATTTCTACAGAATCAAAAACTGAGATTGGTTTTGATGCAAATTCGCCTGCATATTCGTGCAAGTTAATAATTTCACTTACGTTACAGTCAATTAACTGGTTACGGAAAAGTACCATCTCGATAGCTTTGTCGTACCATAAGTCACTGATAATTTTGATAAGTTCAACTCCAGCGCGCCTTCTGTTGGCTTGCAATGAAAGTTCTTTGTCGTATAATTGTGTGCTGCTCATTTGCAAAAAAATAATTAGTTAGTGTTGTTAATTTTTTGTTTTGCAAAAGTATTGATTTCAAACGTCTTCCTAAAATTATTTGTCAAAGTTTATGGTAAAAAAAAACCGACTTACTAAGTCGGTCGTTTTCTTTATAACTTAAAAGGGTTATTAAATTATAATTCGCAAAATCTGTCCTGGTTTATTAATCATTTCGAGACGAATACTTTGATTTTCAGCTTTGTTTTGCAAGATAGTCGAAACAGTTTCGACATCTGTAGCTTTCTGATTGTCAACTTTCAAGATTATATTTCCTTTTAGTTCATCATAATAAGGAGCAAGATTTGGATTGTTGATGTCGCTAATTTTTACACCATAAGAAGTATTGAAACGTTTTTTATCAGTCGCATCAAGATTTTCTAACGAAATACCTTTAAAAGCTGCCGTCATTGCTTCGGTCTTGGATAGAATAACTGATACTGCATATTGTTTATTACCTCGAATATATCCAACTTTTACAGGATCGTTTGGACGTTTTGTATTTATTACTCTCGCCATATCTGCGTAGGACTCTATTTTTTTATTGTCGATAAAAGTGATGATATCACCCTTCTGAAGTCCTGCTTTTTCGGCACCCGTATTTTTGTTAACTTTATTTATATAAAAACCTGAACTCTGCGAAATTCCCAATTCCTGAGAAGCTTTCAAATTTAGTTCGCCACCTTCTACGCCCAGAATTCCTCTTTGCACATTTCCGTACTCCATAATATCTTCGATGATTTTTCGACACATATTAGAAGGTACAGCAAAAGAATATCCTACATAAGATCCCGTTTGCGAACTAATCATCGTATTGATTCCGATTAATTCTCCGTTGGTATTCACGAGTGCACCACCACTGTTTCCCGGATTTACGGCAGCGTCGGTTTGGATAAATGATTGAATACTATTGTTGTCTAAGTTTCTGGCTTTCGCCGAAATAATTCCCGCCGTTACAGTAGAATTCAAATTGTAAGGATTTCCTACAGCAAGCACCCATTCGCCCAGTCTAATCTGATCAGAATCTGCAAAAACACTATACGGAAGTTTTTCGTTGACATCTATTTTCAGAAGGGCAACGTCCATTTTTGAATCGGTTCCTATCAATTTTGCTTTGTAAATTTTATTGTTATTTAGTGTGATTTCAATGTCCGAGGCATCTTTGATCACGTGGTTATTGGTCACGATATAGCCATCTTCGGATATAATGACACCAGATCCTGTACCTACTTGTGTCTGTCGTTGCTCACTTTTATATCCGTAGAAATATTCGAGAACTGGATCATTGACAGTTCTATAAGTCACATTCTTTACGTGAACGACAGAATGAACTGTCTTTTCGGCAGCTTCTGTAAAATCTAAAACCGAAGATGAAAGTCCGACAGGTCGATTATAAGACGAGTCTGCGAGAGTGGTACGTGGATTTTGCTTGCTATTAATTATGGCGGTGTCTGGATCAATGAATAGTTTGTAAGCTCCAAGAGTAGTAGCGCCGCTGAGGAGTGCCACGATAAAAAGACTGGAAAAGTTTTTCATATTAGAGATTATTTTATTTTTTTTGTGAATACTATCAAATTTAATGCAATAACAATACGTTTAAAATTAGTTTAACGAGCAGTTAACAAGGATTAACTATTCATTAATAGTTGTACTTTTGAAAAACAAATTTTGAGCAGATGACAATTGACTTTTTTAAGTATCAAGGGGCGGGAAATGACTTTGTAATGTTAGACAACCGAAGTGGTATTTATAACGAACTTACTTCACAAAATATCGAGCAGATTTGCGACCGACGTTTTGGAATTGGTGCAGATGGACTTATTCTTTTAGAGAATAATGACGGTTACGATTTTAAAATGGTTTATTACAATGCTGATGGTCGAGAAAGTTCAATGTGCGGTAATGGCGGGAGGTGCATTGTGGCTTTCGCCAAAAAACTGAAGATCATTACAACCGAAGCGTCATTTATTGCTACTGATGGGCCACATAAAGCATCGTTTTCAGCTGATGGTATAATTTTATTACAGATGAGTGATGTGACTAGCATCAATGTTACCGACGATTATTCTTTTTTGAACACAGGTTCGCCTCATCACGTCCAAAACGTTGATCATATTAAGGATGTAGATGTGAAATCTTTGGGTAGTAAAATTCGTTATAGCGATTTGTACGGAGCAGAAGGAAGTAATATCAATTTTGTTCAGCAAGATTCTCCAGATACTTTTTCAATCAGAACGTATGAGCGTGGAGTAGAAGATGAAACTCTTGCCTGTGGCACTGGCGCAACTGCCGTTGCACTAGCTATGCACAATAGCGGAAAAACAGAAAGCACAAATCTGACTATCGAAGTTGAAGGTGGCACTTTAACGGTTAGCTTCGAAAGGAACAGAAACAAATACCAAAATATTTTCTTAGGTGGCCCCGCCGAGTTTGTTTTTAGCGGAAGCTTACAAATCAAAAGCTTATAAGTGATTACTCTTACAGGAACAACAATATATCTGCGAGCACTTGAGCCAGAAGATCTGGATTTTATTCACGGTGTAGAAAATGATGAGCGCATCTGGGAAGTGAGCAATACGCAGACTCCTTATAGTAAATATCTTATAAAACAATATTTGGAAAATGCACACCTTGATATTTACGAAGCTAAGCAAATACGACTTGTAATCTGTGAAATAAACAGCACAAGAGCGGTTGGATTAATAGATTTATTTGATTTTGATCCTAGAAATCATCGCGCAGGAATTGGAATTTTAATTAAGAATACAGCAGATCGCAACAAAGGCATTGGAAAAGAAGCGCTCGAACTTTTAATCAAGTACTCATTCCAGAGATTAAACCTCAAACAAGTTTATGCAAACATAGATACAAAAAATGAAGCGAGTATCCGTCTTTTTGCTACTTTTGGTTTCGAGAAAATTGGCGTCAAGAAAGACTGGAATTTAATTCACGGTCAATATCGAGACGAAGTAATGATGCAACTTATAAATCACTAATAAAAAAGCACTGTGAATACTAAAAAATTATTCGGAATCATTTCTGTCATTGTGATAACTATTCTTATTGTCTACGGTTATGTTATGTATAGAGAAATTTTTGCAAAGAACACAAAGTTTGCAGAAGAGGAAGTGTTTGTTCATATTCCGACTAATTCAAATTTTAATGATGCAAAAGCGATTTTGAGCCCTTACATAAAGAGTATGGATCGCTTGGAGAAAGTAGCCGAAAAGAAATCATATTCAGAAAATGTAAAAGCTGGAAGATTCTTGATTAAAAAGGGTATGAATAGCAATGACCTTATCAACGCAATGCGTCAAAATGTTCCTGTAAAATTGGCTTTCAATAACCAAGAGCGTTTAGAGGATTTTGCAGGACGTATCGGATCTCAGATTGAGGCAGATAGTGCAAGCTTGATGAAATCTTTTACAAACAAAAAATTTCTGGCAGATAATGGTTTTACAGAAGACAATGTTTTAGCATTGTTTATTCCGAATTCTTATGAGTTTTATTGGAATACAAGTGCGAATAAGTTTCGCGAGAAAATGGCAAAAGAATATCGTAAATTCTGGACAGAAGAGCGAATTGAGAAAGCAAAAGCGCAAAATCTAACTCCAGTTGAGGTTTCTACACTTGCATCAATAGTTCACAAAGAAACTGTAAAACAAGATGAGCGCCCGCGAGTTGCGGGAGTTTACCTCAACAGATTGAAAAAAGGAATGAAACTTGAGGCTGATCCTACAGTGATTTTTGCAGTAAAGAAATCATCAAACAATTTTGACACTATAATTAAGAGAGTTTTATACAAAGATCTAGAAACAGTTTCTCCTTATAATACTTATATGTATGAAAATCTTCCTCCAGGGCCTATCGCAATGCCTGACATTTCTGCTATTGATGCGGTCTTAAATCCGGAAACGCACAATTATATTTATTTTTGCGCAAGCGTTACCAACTTTGGATATCATGAATTTGCTGTTACTGGTGCACAACACGAGGCAAATCGTCAGAAGTATGTAAAATGGATTAATGCGCAAGGCATAAAACGATAATCTTTTGACGAAGTGCATTTGCAATATTCTTCTTTTATTATTTACCAGTTGTGGATGTCTTGCACAGAGCAACATTGAAACTTTTTTAATTCCTTCCGACACTTTAAATGTTGCCCGAGTAAAAGCTGTTACGATATCTTACTCGGCGGTTGCTACTGCATCAATTGTTGGCTTAGGATATGTTTGGTATTCTGATTACGACAAATCTTCTTTTCATTTTATCAATGACAATCAGCATTGGCTTCAAGTGGACAAAGCAGGACATTTATATTCTGGTTATCATTTGAGTAGAGCAGGAGCCGAATTATTGCGCTGGAGTGGAATGAAATCTGATAAAAGTGCTGTTATTGGTGTAGTTTCTGGTTTTGTAGTGCTAAGTACTGTTGAGGTTCTCGACGGTTTCTCTGCAGAATGGGGAGCTTCAACTGGAGATTTAATCGCAAATGCTAGTGGTGCAGGACTTTACCTCGCGCAAGATTTACTATGGAAGGAGCAGCGAATTATTCCGAAATACTCTTTTCATACCACAAAATTTGCGGAAATAAGACCCAATCTTTTGGGCAGTAATTTGCAAGAACAACTGCTAAAAGATTACAACGGACAAACATATTGGCTGTCGGTAAATCTCTATTCTTTTATAAAATCACAGTCAATTCCTAAATTTATAAATATTGCTTTTGGATATGGCGCAGACGGCATGATATCGGCACTACAACCTGAAGTTATAGTACGGCAAAATAACTTCGAAAGAAATAGACAATTTTACCTCAGTTTAGACCTCGACCTAACGAAAATCAAAACAAAATCTCACTTATTAAAAACAGTTTTCAGGGTTTTTAATACCATAAAAATTCCTGCACCTACTTTCGAACTCGCTGATAATGGAAGAGTTAAAGGCTACATTTTGTACTTTTAGTAAAGTTTAACGTATTGATAATCAGTAATTATATTTTTTCCGTATCTTTGCAGACTAGAAATTTCTTGTTGGGACAGCGATAAGAGAAATTAATTTTATGATTAAGAAATGGATTTATTATACGTCTTTGGCAGCAATTGTAACTTTTATATCATTTAGTTTCAAGCCGCTTCAGACAGAAAAAGAAGGTTGGTTTCATGTGGAGGATAATAACAAAATGTTATTTCAATTTCCTTCTCTCAACCAGGATGATTATGTAAATGAAAATATTCCCTTTACTGGAAAATTCTTTATCGCTTACAAAGAAGCTCTTGCCTTTAAAGAATCACAAGGTAAATACAAGAAAGTAAATACACTTGGTTACTTAGGTAAATATCAGTTTGGAAAATCTACACTAAAATCTATCGGTGTTTATGATCACAATGCTTTTATCAACAATCCTAAGATGCAGGAAAAAGCTTTTATCGCACTTCTTGCCAAAAATAAATATGAGCTTAGAAACGTTATTACCAAGTATGATGGAAAAGTTGTAAGAGGAATCCTTATCACTGAATCAGGAATACTTGCAGCAGCTCATTTAGGAGGCGTAGGATCAGTTAAAAAATATTTCCGAACTAATGGTCGAACTGCTAAGAAAGACAACTACGGTACGTCTATTGAGAGTTATATGAAGAAGTTTGCAGGGTATGAAACAGCGAGCGTTGCTGCCGATAGAAATGCAAAGGTCGTAATGAGAACTTAAAAAGAAAATAATTTAGCCTTATTTGAGGTTTTTAAATACGAAAAGCTGCAGTTGAAAAATTGCAGCTTTTTTTTTTGGCTAGTGGTTTACTATGAGTGGGAACGAGCGAGGACGCTCGTGCTAGCGAGCTGCGTGTGTTAACATTAATGATATTTACAGTTTCTAATTTGCTTAATAAATATTTTCTGAAAGGGACTTAGGCTTTATTGTGAAAGTGGAACGAGCGAAGACGCTCGCACTAGCTTGGAGTTCTCGTGTTACTCAAAAATAAGTAGTGCATTACTCATTTATTGAAAATTGATAAATATCCTAGAGTTCAAACAAATTCTACGAACTTTTAAAAGTTATTTATTGTAAAGTCGAATCCCAATAGCCCAGATGGGAGTGCAAATCCTTTTTTAGGCAGACGACAGTTTTTTGCTGCTGCAAAATAGCGACCAAAGGAAGCTCATTTTGTGGCTTGCAAAAACGGAGTATGGCAAAAAAGATTGGAATGCACAGCTGGATAAAGCTCCTAAAAAAAAATCGCAAGAAACCTGAAAGCATTATTATGTAAAGCAGACTGCTTTCGCTCCATAGTAAGCTTATAGTATTGTTCTACAGTCAAACTTATTGAAATGAGAACTATTTCTTATGAATAATAAAAATCGCAGGGCGGTTGTGTAAATCCACTTTGACTTTTTTCCACTCAGAAACCTTATAAGTTTTTATATATTCTGTAGGTAGTGTAATATCACAAGCTACACAAAGATGCGTATTGGGTTGAAGCATAAGAAGTAAATCTTCAAAAATCTTATTATTTCTGTAAGGTGTCTCGATAAAAAGTTGCGACTGATCTTTATCAAAAGATAATTTTTCTAGATTTTTTATGCTATTCTTTTTTTCTGCTTTCTCAATAGGAAGATAGCCGTTGAATGCAAAACTCTGACCATTCATTCCTGAGCCCATGATAGCCAACAAAATAGAAGACGGACCAACTAGCGGAACAACCTGAATGCCTTTTTGATGTGCAATCTCTACAATCGCAGCTCCAGGATCTGCGACACCAGGACATCCAGCTTCGGAAAGTAGTCCAACGGAAATTCCTTGAAGACAAGGCTCCAACATTTCTGCGTGCTCGCTAGCTTCGGTATGTTTGTTAAGGAGACGTAATTTTAAGTCCGACTGATTTTTTTCTGGATCAACAATCTTTATTGATTTTCTGGCAGTTTTTTCATTCTCTACAATATAATGATCCAAGAGTTCAATGATGCGCTTTACTTTTTGTGGCAGAACATCTGTAGGGTCGCTTTCGCCCAAAGTTGTTGGAATTAAATACAGTTTGCCCAAATTTGAAGTAGTGCTCATCGTTGATTGAAAATTTATTTTGTGAGTAGTTTTTCGGCAATAATATCGCAAGCTTGATCGATCATATCATAAACTGATTCAAAACCATTTTGCAAACCAAAATATGGATCTGGAACATCAACATTTTCTCCCGGAAAAAGTTCGTTAAGTAATAGTTTAACCTTGTCTTTTTCTTCATCATTTTTAGCTAGACTCAGGACGTCATTGTAGTTGCTGCCATCCATCACGTAAATATAATCGAAGTCTTTAAAATCTTGCGAATTAAATTGTCTTCCTTTCTGACGAGAAATATCCAGACCTTTTTTGTCCGCAATTGCTATAGAGCGCGAATCAGGTTGTTTGCCAACGTGCCATTCTCCTGTCCCTGCAGAATCAACGATAAATTTGTCTTTTGGTAATTTTGACTGTAAAATGCCTTCTGCCAGCGGTGAGCGGCAGATATTACCCAAACAAACCATTAGAATTTTTTGAGGCATAATCAAGTGAGTTTTTAAAGTTTATTAAACAGATAATTTTTTCTGAATATCATCTACGTACTTTTTGAATTGCTTGTCTGTAGCTACAAGATTGTCGACCGTTTTGCAAGCATGAAGTACAGTTGCGTGATCTCTATCGCCGATTTGCGAACCGATATTTGCCAAAGAAGCTTTTGTATATTTCTTTGCAAAAAACATTGCAAGTTGTCTCGCTTGAACAATATGACGTTTTCTAGTTTTCGACTGTAAAATATCCAAATCTACTTGGAAATATTCTGAAACTACTTTTTGAATAAAATCTATAGAAATTTCGCGCTTAACATTCTTAACAAATTTTTCTACAACGTGTTTTGCAAGTTCAAGATTGATTTCTTTCTTATTAAAAGATGATTGTGCTATCAATGATATAATTGCTCCTTCAAGCTCACGAACGTTTGACTTAATGTTCTTGGCAATATATTCTATAATGTCTGCTGGCATTTCAACGCCATCTCTATAAAGAATGTTGTTTACAATTGCTACTCGCGTTTCATAATCCGGCTGCTGCAATTCGGCAGAAAGTCCCCATTTAAAACGAGATAGTAATCGTTGTTCGATATCCTGCATATCTACAGGTGCCTTGTCAGAAGACAAAATTACTTGCTTTCCATTTTGATGTAAGTAATTGAAGATATGGAAAAATACATCTTGAGTAGCAGATTTTCCTGAAAAGAACTGCACGTCATCAATTATTAAAACATCAATAAGTTGGTAAAAATGAATAAAATCATTTCTATTATTTTTTCGTACAGATTCTATATACTGCTGAGTAAATATTTCCGCAGAAATATAAAGTACGGTTTTTTCTGGGTATTTATCTTTTATCTCTACCCCAATTGCATGGGCAAGATGGGTTTTACCTAATCCTACACCACCAAAAATAAGTAGTGGGTTAAAGGAAGTTCCGCCAGGTTTATTGGCAACAGCCATTCCTGCGGATCTTGCCAATCTGTTTGAATCTCCCTCAAGGAAATTATCAAAACTATAGTTGGCATTAAGTTGGGATTCTATTTTTAAGTTCCTAATTCCTGGAATTACAAACGGGTTGCGAAGTTCTGGATTAAGATTCTTAAATGGTGCATCTACTTCTTGAGTTTTCATCGGCCCACGTTGCGTAGATGGAAGTTGCTCTGTAAAGGGTTGTTTATCGCCATAAGTGTTCTCCATTTTAATTTTATAGAGTAACTTTGCGTTTTTTCCAAGCTCTTTAGTTAGAGCTACTTTAAGTAGCTTGACATAATGCTCCTCCAGCCATTCGTAAAAGAATTTACTTGGCACTTGGATGTACAAAGCATTATCCGTTAGTTCTACTGACTTAATCGGTTCAAACCAGGTTTTATAAGCCTGATCCTGGATGTTGTCCTTGATAAATGCAAGACAATTTTCCCATACTGATTGAGCAGTTTTGTTCATAAAGCAGTTTAAATTTTATATATTGTTAGCGGATTTCATACTTTTACGAAGAGTAAAAATTGTATGTTTTCGGGAGAACAAATATGTGAACAAAAATCGTTAAAAAAAAATTTTAGGCTGGTTGATTTTATTAAATTAAAGTCGTAAGGAGCCAAAAAAACAGCCAATTTAAAACCATAATAAATTATGAGAGAGCATTTTTCAGAAGTACGTGTAAGGTATTCAGAAACAGACCAAATGGGGGTTGTTTATCATGGAAATTATTTACCCTATTTTGAGATAGGAAGAGTGGAATGGCTTAGAAGTCAGGGGATTTCGTACAAAAGTATGGAAGAGCGAGGTGTTGCATTGCCGATTGTGAATTTGAGTCTGAATTACAAGAAATCTGCCCGATATGATGACATTTTGACCATTAAAACTGCCTTCAAGTCACAAAGTTCTGTGAAGATTGAATTTGATTGCGAAATTCGCAACGAGCAAAATGAGTTGTTAACAACTGCGAGCTTTCTTTTGGTGTTCGTAGACATGAAAACGGGTCGTGCAACTGCAGCTCCAGAATATATAAAAGAGATTTTGAAAAAAATTGATAATTAGAAAATTGTGGAGATTATTCTTTCACTTTTAAAAGTACTTCGTGAAGCGATTGGAAACTTTCTAAAACTTGCTCCGCATTCTTTTTGCGAGTCGCAATTTCGATTAAACAACGCATTTCCATTTT
>JBBSRP010000011.1:0-24412 GCA_038242935.1 Flavobacteriales bacterium | reverse complement strand
GGCAATCGGTTGCAGTAGCGTTCCAAAGTCCTCCAGCAAGTACAGCAGAACTATCTTCTCCTCTAATATATGGGTTCTCAAAATTGATGCTTTTAAGGGTAGCATCTGTTGCTTGACCAAAAAATCCTGTAAAAACTCCTTGTGGCGTTACAATGTAAGTGTTGGTAATAGTATGACCGTTACCATCAAAAGTTCCTGAAAAAGTTACGTTTGTAGTTTTTCCAATTGGAGAAAATAAGTGTGCTGCCAAGTCAATATCTTCTGTAAGGTTGATAGTCTTTCCAGCAAAGTTATTTCCTGCTGCAACTAATTCTGACAATCCTGCCAAATCTGCTGCGTTACCAATATTGAAAGTTGTCGCGTCATTGTACCACATTGTGTTTGCATTGTCTGCCCACATTGTTGTTGGTACTGTCTGTGCAAAAGTGTTGCTGCTGATGATCAAGCAAGCAAAACTAACGAAGAGTAGAAGTTTTTTCATGAAAATGAGATTAAAGTGTTTGTTTTTAGAATATTTTACAAAAGTAAGGCTTTAAAGAGATATAGAATGTTAAATAGTCGGTTTTGGGAAGAGCTTAATTGTCTTAAATTATTAACATTTCCAATATTTTGTATTTTTATAGTAAGTAAAATTATAAAATCTTCTTTAACTAATAGTTTTTTCTAGTTTGCTGCAAGATTTTGGTACTTTTGTGGAGAAGATTTTTTGTAAATTCCTAAAATATTTTGCCTCAATGAGATTCTATCATTTACTTATTTTATTTTTCTGCAGTGCAGTCTTCGCTCAGGATACAATTCCAAATTTTGCAGCAATTGATTCCCTATACAGAGAAGATCAATTTTATCTGGGACTCTCTTATAATTTGCTTCAAAACCGCAACGATGGAATTCGGCAAAATAAGATTTCCTATGGAATTACAACTGGTTTCTTGCGAGATATGCCTATAAATAAACGCAGAAATGTTTCGATCGCTGCAGGTTTAGGATATTCATTTCAGAATTATAATCAGAATATTCTTGTCACCAAATTTGATAATGTTTTTTCTTACGCTACAATTGATCCTGCTGCTCCTTTTACAAAAAATAAAATTATGACACACGCAATTGAAGTCCCTATCGAATTTAGATGGCGAACTTCAACAGCCGAAAGCCATAAATTTTGGAGGGTTTATACTGGTTTTAAAGTAGGTTATGTCTTTTACAATGTGTCAAAATATAACGGATCGCAGGGAGAATTTGTTTACAAAAATAATCCGGACATAAGTGATATTCAGTACACGGTTTATACTGCATTAGGATATAATACTTGGAACTTTAATGTTTCATATGGTATCAATCCAATTTTTAATAATGGATCATTGAGTGGTAATCCTATCAAATTGACGACACTAAGTCTCGGTCTGCAATTTTATATTTTATAAAAAGATAAAGGGAATTAGAAACAACTGCGGTACAAATCCAACCAAAAACCCTGCGAATAACTCTTGTGGCGTATGAGCTTTCATATGCAAACGTGAACTACCAACTAGTCCATTTATGAAAAATAACAGTGAAATTTCCCAGAGCATATTGCGTTGTGTATAAACACTCATAGCTATAGAAAAACCAACTAGCGAGCTAATTCCTATCATATGTAAACTTGCTTTTATATTTAGTAATACCAGTAACAATGCAAGCAGTGTACTGATAAAGCATCCTAAAAAGAAGTAATACAATCCCGGAATATATACAAAAGTATTTCCTTGTGTGATAAGTATAAAGAATAAGACTGATTGAATGAGTATGGGTAATTTTCGCTCTGACAGGGTAGGTAGCATTATGGAATCTATCTTATTGATTGACTTAAGAAATAAGAAACAAAGCACTGGAAGAATTATAGTGAAAATAATTCCTTGAATGTAAATTAGCAGCTGCTCCGAGGATGTCAGAGAATTAGTAGATACTAGAAAATAAAATACTATCGCTAATAGCGGTATAAAAAGTGGATGGAAGAAATATGAAAATATGGGTAGAATCTTTTTTAGCATACCGATTTACTTCCTATATTTTTTTACGCATTCTCGCTACTGGAATATCTAGTTGCTCTCTATATTTTGCAATTGTACGCCTCGCAATTGGGTATCCTTTTTCTTTAAGCAAATCGGCAAGCTGATCGTCAGGATATGGTTTTTTCTTGTCTTCGGCTTCAATAATATTTTGAAGTATCTTTTTGATTTCCAAAGTAGAAACGTCTTCACCCTGATCATTTTTCATCGCTTCAGAGAAAAATTCTTTGATAAGTTTTGTTCCGTAAGGTGTATCAACATATTTGGAGTTGGCTACTCTTGAGATTGTCGAAATATCCATTCCAACCATATCAGCAATGTCTTTTAAGATCATCGGTTTCAATTTGGTTTCATCACCTTCAAGAAAGTATTCTTGTTGATAATGCATAATTGCATTCATAGTAACAAAAAGTGTCTCTTGTCTTTGT
The DNA here is from genome assembly GCA_038242935.1 of Flavobacteriales bacterium. GTDB lineage: Bacteria > Bacteroidota > Bacteroidia > Flavobacteriales > Flavobacteriaceae > Flavobacterium. Next base: position 21,939 of record JBBSRP010000011.1, on the reverse strand, counting down.
CTGATAGCTTCGATAAACCATTTGGCCGAATCTAATTTTTGTTTGATAAATTGAACAGCATCTTTTTGCGAGTCAGATTTGTCTGCAGATACTTTGTAGGTCTGCATCATATCTTGGTAATCTTTTGATACGTGCAGAGTAGGGGCATTTCGCCCATTTAGCGTAAGCTCCAATTCTCCCTCTACAATTCTGATCGCAAAATCGGGTACGACATGCTCGATCATCTTGTTATTTCCAGTAAAGGAATTTCCAGGTTTTGGATTTAACTTTTCTATTTCGCCAACTGCACTTTTCAATGTTTCCAGAGTCACACTGTAGCGCTGTTGCAACTTTTCATAATGCTTCTTGGTAAAAGCATCAAAATTATTTTGCAATATATCTGTGGCTAGTTCAATTGACTGTGTTGGTGTTTTATGTTTCAATTGAAGTAACAAACATTCTTGCAAATCTCTTGCGCCCACACCCGAAGGCTCAAGCTGATGCACAATTTGCAATATTCGACTTACAGTTTCTTCGTCAGTATATATTCCCTGCGTAAAAGCCATATCGTCTACCATTTCCTGAAGGCTACGACGGATATATCCCATATCATCGATGCTGCCCACAAGAAATTCGGCAATCGCACGCTCATCTTCGCTAAGAATAAAAGTATTGAGTTGATTCAGTAAATCTTGATGAAAAGTTACTGGAGAGGCGAGTGGACTCGAAATTAATTCGTCATCAGCACTATAGTTATTTGCCTGAAGTTTATACTCTGGAGTTTCGTCATTGCTTAAGTATTCGTCAATGTTGATGTCTTCTGCTTCGATGCGATCACTTTCAAATTCATCATAGTCATCAAACTCCTCATTGCTAAATTCGTCATTTTCAAATTCATCTTCCTCATCTTCATCTTTTCCAGTTTCGAGAGCGGGATTTTCATTCATTTCTTCTTTAATGCGCTGCTCAAATGCTTGCGTAGGAAGTTGGATTAACTTCATCAACTGAATTTGCTGTGGAGATAATTTCTGAGATAATTTTAAATTTAAAAACTGCTTTAGCATTTCGGATGTCAAATTGTTTGATACTTCAAATCTAAGCAATTTTCCCATAAAAAAACCCGCAGTTATTAACTAACTGCGGGCTTCTGAAAATTTTTTGTAATTTGTTTGTACTAAGTATTTTAAAAGTTGATGAGTGCTAAGAGACCGCTTGTACTAGTGATTTCCGTCTCCATATTCATCTTTCTCAGTTCTTACTATGGATTTTGCTCTAGTGCTTGAGATTGATTCACACTAGCACTTCTTACATTTATCGCCTTGTTGTCTTCTCCAACTACAAATGCTACAAAACGAATATTTGCTGCGTTTTCAACATTTGCTGGAACATTCACCGAAAAGGATCTTTCAAAAGTTGTTCCTGCCGCGAATGATGTTCCCATAGATTCCCCAAGAATATCAGTAACTGTTGAACGAACAACATTATCATGATCGTAGTTAGGAATTGGATTTACACCACCGTAATATGAACTAGTGTAATTGACTTGAAAGTAATTAAGATTGTCTTCTAGTAAATAAACTACAAGTCGTAAATTTTGATACTCTTCTGCGAATTTCACTTTTACATTCAGATCAATATTTTGACCGCTCATATTAGAATTTACAGCGAGACCGAGACCACAGTTATATCCTGTTAAATCTACTGCTTGTTGTACGTTTGATGTCTCTGGAAATTTCCAAACTACAGTTCTATTAAGACGTGAAGTTGGCAAAGGCAAATCTGCAATTCCAGGATAAATTAAATTCTTAAGCGGTGTAATTCCATCAAAGTGATAAGGATCATCCCCGTTGTGAATAGCGACAATTTCTGCCCTGTCAGTTTTGTCTAAAACACGTTCAATAGCTAATGCTACTCGTGTACAGTTACCACACCATGTACCAGTATAATCTTCGATTAATACTCTTTTTGTAAAATAACCACTAGTAATTGAGTCATTTACTGGACCTATGTTTTCATCTCCTACGTTTACAATTGTATCGCTGCAAGAGCTAAAAAGTGCTAAAAATGCGACCAATGTTAAACACTTTTGCATATTTTTCATTTCTAAGATTTTAATGTTTAGTTGCAAATTAAGTAAATAAAGTTTTATATTGGCTCGGAAATTGCATTTATTTGCATATAAAACAATACCAATGAATAAATTATTCCTATTAGTGCTTCTTGTAAGCACATCGATGTTCTCTCAAAAACAATTACCAGACCTTACTTTGCCAGACCTTGATGGTAAAAAGTTTTCACTACAAAAGGATTTTGCTGAAAAAGACAAATTATATGTTTTCTCATTTTGGGCTACTTGGTGTGTACCTTGTATTCAGGAATTAGAAGAAATTAATGATATTCAAGATGAGTGGAAAGAAGAAGTAAATATGGAAATAATTGCAGTTTCTACTGATGACTCTCGTACTGCCAAACGTGTAAAGCCTATGATAAATGGTAAAGGTTGGTCTTATAAAGTGATATTAGATAACAATCAAGCTTTTAAAAGAGCACTTTCTATCGTGAATATTCCATATACTATTGTTGTAAAAAATGGTGATATAGTACACGTGCAAAACGGATATTCTCCAGGAAGTGAAATTGAATTGTTTGAAAAATTGAAGACTCTATAATAAAATCGATGAAAAAATTATTATTAGGTCTCTGTGTGACCTTTTCCCTAACAGCACTAGCACAAGAAACTGATACTATTGCTAAAGCAAAAATTGATAAAGGAAACTTTTTTGGTGGATTTGAATCAAACTCTCAATGGTATCTTAATGATAAAGGAATTAATATTTCGCATCCCGAAGATCCAATTCGCTCTAATAATTACTTATTTCTAAACTACGTTTACAAAAACTGGTCGGCAGGAATTCAAGCTGAAGCTTATGAAGAAAATGCTTTACTGAATTATAACCCCAAATTTGACGGTACCAATATAGCAACGTACTTTTTACGATATGCAAATGAAAAAGTAGATTTAACTGCGGGATATTTCTATGAGCAATTTGGAAGTGGAATTTTGTTCAGAAGCTGGGAAGACCGAGCTTTGGGTATTAATAATGCTCTAAGAGGTGGTCGTGTTATTTTTAGACCTGCGGAATTTTTAACCATCAAAGGTGTTTATGGCCGTCAACGTTCAGGATTTGATGTTGCCAATTCTGATATTTTTGGTTCTGATGTTGAATTTAACTTAGGTCATATTCTAAAATTCCAGACAACAGATTTATCTATTGGTGGGAGTTTTATTCGTCGAGACGAAAAAACAGATATCGTTGATCCAAATTTCAAAAACGCAACCGATGGTTATGCTGCTCGTTTGGGTTTTGGACATAATTCATTCTACTTTACGTCTGAATACAATTACAAAACAGAGGATGCCATTGTTCAGATTCCGGGTCAGATTGATAATGATTTTGTAAAACCAGGGTCGGCACTTTTATTTAATGCCGGTTATTCTCAAAAAGGTTTTGGAATGGACGCGACTTTCAGAAGAATCGAAAATATGAGTTTCTTCTCAGAAAGAGATGCAAAAGGAAATCCTTACAATGACAAAGTAATGAATTTTGTGCCAAGTCTTACAAAGCAACACCACTTTAATCTTTCTAATATCTACGTGTATCAAGCGCAGCCAAATGTAATTTTGACAGATGCGTCACTTGTAAAAACTGGTGAAATTGGAGGGCAGATAGATGTTTACTATGATTTTGCTAAGGGAACTAAATTGGGAGGAAAATACGGAACAAAAATTGCGATTAATGCTTCAAACTGGAATGCATTGGGAGGTACTTTTAACGTAAATAATCCAAAAGGATATGACACTGATTTCTTCGGATTCGGAAAGAAATATTTCTCAGATTACAATATCGAAATCTCAAAAAAATGGAGCAAAGATTTTAATGGATCGATAGCTTATATCAATCAATATTATGACAAAAAACTTATTGAAGAGACTTATGGATTGGTAAAAACAAATATTGTGGCTGCCGAAGCGACTTATAAATTCTCGACATATCAGTCGCTAAGATTGGTTGGAGAGCATATGTGGGCAGACTCAGATAAAGGAAATTGGGCTAGTGCAACTGCTGAATTTAATATCAACTCAAAGTACTCTCTTTATGCGATGGATATGTACAATTATGGTAATGAGGTTGCGGCAGATCAGACGCATTATTACAATATCGGTGGTGCATTCAGAAAAGGATCTACTCGTATTGCTCTAGCATATGGACGTCAACGTGGCGGCCTTGTTTGCGTGGGCGGAGTATGCAGATTTGTGGAAGAAAGCACTGGATTATCTTTGTCATTGAATACGACATTCTAAATATTTAATTCTATATTTGCGACGGTTTTGGGGGATTAGCTCATTTGGCTAGAGCGCTTGCCTGGCAGGCAAGAGGTGATCGGTTCGAATCCGATATTCTCCACGACAAACCCTAATTGGATCCGTTCAATTAGGGTTTTCGCGTTTTTATATAGCTGGTGTTTTTTGGCTTTCGCCGAAGGCTGAGCGTCACTTTTCTTATTTATCTTATGCAAGAAATAACGCCTAATTCCTTCAAGTAAGATGTCGAAAATGAAAAACCAAGAATATTTTTTCCCAAGACATTTTCCCCTCTGCGGACGACTGCCCGAAGGATGAGGTATTTTTTTCACGTTTCTAGATTTTCTATTTTTATTGACTATTTGGATTTCTCAATCATCTCGTTTATTTCGATTCCTCGTCTTTCGCCGTAGGCTGAGTGTTTCAATTGATGTTAAACTTTTAAAAGAAATGATACTATATCGCATTTAGTAACTTCTCGATTTTGTCAGATTAGGTATGACTATCCTCAATACTTCCCATCCTCCGGAGGGTGCCCGGAGGGCGGGGTGGGATTTTTTCATTTATTAATCATATTTCTCAAAACAAAAGAAACCTCTTTGGAAAAATATTCCAAAGAGGTTTCTTTGTTTTGAAAGCAGCAAAATCTATAGAGGAGAACCTACAGGAATTTCACATTTATGTCCCGGCTGTCCATGTGGAGGATTCATCCCCACTGCAGTATTACTTGTCGGTGCGTTCAATATTGAAGGCGCTCCTTGTATTGTTTGCTGAACTGGTGTTGTTACTGGCTGTGCTGCTGGTTTCCCTGCAGGTGAGTTTAGCGGAGCTCCCACTGCAATGTCACATCTGTGACCTGGCTGTCCGTGTGCTGGATTCATTCCCCGAGCAACATTTGTTACCGGTGCTTGCTGTGGCTGCATTTGAGGTGAATTCATATCCTGAGGTTGCGCTTGCTGCTGTGCCGTTGGTTGCAATTGAATTAAGTCTCCATCTGGATCTTGTGTAGCTTCTACTACCGCTGCACTTTCATCTATAGGATTGTCTTGTGGTTGCAAATTTTCTTTGCATGAATATAAGGCCATTGAAGCCATTACTATTAGAGCAAAATTTGTTTTAATCGCCATGGTTTTATTTTTAATGAGTTCAAATATAAGGTTTTAATTAGACTTAGAAAATCTCCAGCGGACTAATTTTCTTTTAAAAGAATGCACGTAATTGTATGCTTCCAGTATGAATAGCTTTACTAGTCTCGCTTTTTCTTCCTTGATAATTGACATTCACATCTAGATATTGCGTAATATTCCGCTGTAATAGCAATTGCCAAACGCTGTTCTTGCCCGATTGAAGTCCTTCCAACATCTGGAAACCTACTGCCGAATTTGGTTCGCCACTATAGTCATTGCTCAAAAAAGCATAACTACCGCTCATTGTATATTTTTGATTACTGCTGTAATTAAAAGAGGTTCCGAGTTTATTTTGCGCAAGCGTTTCTTTATTTCCAATTTGATTCTCCTTTTTTCTCAACTCATAAAAAATATCTAAACTTGCATTGCGTGAAAAAATATAAGAAACCTTTGGCAGGAAATATTCACTTGTTATTTGGTAGTTTTTCTGGTCAAAATTGTCAGAAGTCACAGAAGCATGATTCTGTTGAAATCCCAAGTTAAAAAGCCAGTATTTCTTGAGCAAATGTGTGTACTGCAATTGTTGCGATCGATTGTTATTCTGTATCGCTCCAACAGATAAGAGATTCTTGGCGGTTGAATTTAAAACGGTGTATGTTACCGAATGCTTTTGTTTTCCTCTATTATAGTAGAAACTATTTCTAAAATTAGCATTATTACCGAGTAAATCTTCATCGCCAGAACCAAAAGGATTGAGGTCAAATGATGTTTTATTTCGCTTTATCTTCCTATCAATTATATAAGATGTTTGATTGTAAAACATCGAAATAATTTTCTTGATACCTTCTTTATTTTGCCACTGAGCTGGATTTAATGTTACCGATTGTGAGAACTTATTTTGATGGGTTTTCAGATATATTTGATTCGGAAGAAAGATCCTGATAAACTTCGCTAGATCCTGAAAAGGTGCGACTTCAAATTCCTCTAACTCCTGAATACCATTGCCGTTATAATCATTCCAAACATAAACTCCCTGGCCAGCTTCAACTTCGAGATAGGTAAATTCTTGTTGCGGAATACTGCCCGAGCTCGTTTCGTAAGTCGTTGCAATTTGTATAAATTGGTCAAAGAATCTGTCGTTATAAATAATTCTACTATTCAAAGCATCTTCAGTTTTTAGCAGAGGATCAGTATATTTTAAAGTTCTGTAATTTATAAATGCCGATAAATTGGTTTTCTCATTCTGAATTAATCGCGACTTTAGATAAAAGGAATTTGATTTGCTCACTTGTTGCAATACAAGATTTTGGAGACTATCAGTGGCTCTAGTCAAGAAACCTATTTCGCTATAAACGGCTGTGCTATCACCTCTCCCAAGAAGTGCTCCGTACTCTGTGAATTTTTGGCTCAACGCCAAAAGCAATCCGCTTGCTTTATCACGTTGCAGATTATTTTCGAACCTGCCGCTCACACCAACCCAATTTTTTTTGTTGAAATGATATTTCCCAACTGCCCAACCTCTATTGAAGATTGATTCTTGTAATTCTCCATCACTTTTCAGGAAACTCGCATCACCTTTTATTCGGAAATTATCCAACGCAAGATTCACGCTTCCTAGATGTCGAACTCCCGAGAAAGTTTCTCTAAAATCCAACTTTTCTACTTTGTATTCAATATTGCCTAATTGCAAACTATCATGATTCTGAAACAGCATATTTACTCCAGCAATTAGTAAGCTTTGGTCGCCTTGAGCATCAAAGCTATTCCAATCACGATCAAATTCGATATTATTCAGTCGCTCTACAGTTCTGAAATCTTCGCCTATAAATTGATAGTTGGCAAATGCTGTTGCATGCTGATTTGCCACTTTAAACTTATGACTCGCATTTAATTTGGCCGCATATCCATAGTTATCGTTATTGTCTAATTTCGAGAACATATTTAGATCGTTATTACTTGCTGCCATTTCAAAACGAATATCAGTGCTTTCTGTTGGCTCAAATCGACCTTGAACGGTAGCAATTTGTAATTTTGTCGGCGGACTGAGTTTAGTAATAGGCTCGTAGTTTCCTTGTGTGATTCCATTAATAGGTGGCACAAAACTATATATTTTGAAAATTGCCGCTGTACTTTCAAGTTTATAGTTTCCTTGATTCGCTCCAACTAATAAGAAGCGCACATTATAAAGATCCGCTGTTTCGTCATTGGAATATTCAAAGATTTCGATGCCATTAATATTTTTCTTTTCGTACAAAACTTTGTTTGCTGAATAACTATCAATATAAGCGGAAGGCGCCGTCATCAAATCTTGATTGTCTCCAGCATTTACGAGGATCTGAGCTTGTTCTTCTGATAGATTTTGCTGCAATGATTGATTTTTAATGTCATTTTCCGAATAGACGTAAGCTCCCAGACTCCATTTTTTGCGTTCGTGTAATGCACCTGCGTAGGTGAGGAGTCGAGTATAATTTCGGTCGGAATACTGATATTCAACCGTAATTCTCATATCTGAATTTATGGGAAAAATGGTTGTAAAAGTTATTTCTCCTGCATTATAATCGATAATATAATCATTATTTTCACCTCTTTGCAGCTGCACTCCATTTACATAAACACGTTCAGATCCGGAAATAACCAAAACATAAAGAGCGTCGTTGCTGCCTTTAAGTTTGTATGGTCCCTGATTTCCTTCTTGTCCTGTAAAATTGCTCTTCGCATATTGACCTTTCACAAGTGCAGCACTACTGAAAATTGATGTTTTTCCGTCTTCATCGCCAAAATTAAAGTTAGCCGAAACACCTTGAACTTTTTTATTGAAGTTTAAAAAAGTCGAGCTTCGGTTTTCGAGGAATAAATCGCCCCCGCGTATCGTCCAATTTTTACTGGCGAGCTCAATGAAAATCTGATCAAATTCATCTAGCTTTTGGCTATAGCCGCCTTCTTGCAGAGGAATATTACTATCTTGCAGAGATGCTTTCAAGGTCACCTCTTCAGAAATCTTCCCAGTAATCTGTAAATCTAAGTTGGAATTTACCACTGCGCTCTGATTATTTCCTACGGTAATACCACGGCTAATACTTCCCACCGTGTTAAGTCCGTCAAAGGGTACAAACTTCTTAATGTTTTCTTGTGGTATCTGATACAGCTTAGATTCAGTTACGGAATTATCCATTATTTGAGGATTGTCGTAAATGCTGTAAATTCGAGTAAGAAATTCAGGATATTCAGTAAGTGTAATTGTGATACTATCTCTTAGAGTTTTGAAAGTGTTAATCGTAATCTCTCCTGTAGTTTGATTTACTTTATAATCAGTTGGAGATATAAGTTGATTGTTGGAATCAAATATTTTTATACTGCTTTTATGTAATGCGATGCTGTCAACTTTTATAGTATCCGAAACCGAATATATTTGACGAGTCGTGTATGTTTTTGCCTCCTGTGCAAAAAGCGCAGTAAAACTCAACATAAGCAATAAAAGGAAACTCGTTTTCAACATAATTCTATAACGTCAATAGCACAAATGTAGTGTGTTTTTATAAAGCTAGAACTGAGATTTTGACACAAAAAAAGTCGTCCGATTAAAGACGACTTTTTAAGATATTTACAAACTAACGCTTTTTGAAATTGTTAGTTTTTTACAAATTTTACAGTAGCTTTTTGACCTTTTTCATTTGTGAAGCTAGCCATATAAATTCCTGTTGCGAAACCTGCAGTGCTCACCGAATTAGATCCTGATTGCAATGTATGCTGTCCTACGATTTTTCCATTCATATCAACGATGCTCATTTGTGTTTGTGCATCAGCGTCAATTTGAAGAGTGCTTGTAGCAATTGTGTTGTTTAAAACTATACTTACGCTTGCAAGATCATTATTATTTACACCTAAAGCTGGCATATATTTAAAAGAAAAGTTAGTAATTGCAGCAGTTTCGACTCCTTCAGGAGTTATCTGAATAAGTTGAAAATTATAAACTACAGGAAGTGCAGGATTGACTCCAGCAGTGTCTAGTCTAAAGTGATCTTGGTAGCTGGCGTTTGAACCATTTGCTTCAATAACCGTATTAGGTAACACAGTAGGATAGGCAGTACCAGCTGAAACAGTTCCAAAACATAAAGTACCTACGCATAATTGAAGACCTGTACCTGTTCCATTCTCAATACTTACTACTCTTACTTGTATATTAACATCGTAATTAAAGTTATTAGTGATAAGTAACGGCAACTCATTGTTTGGTGCTACAACAGATGTAAAAACTGTCTGTTGACCGTCGGTAGCTATTGTCTCTCCTCCATCTGTTGATAGAGTAATTTGAGAGAAAGCAAAGAAACTGTTTAAGCAGATAACTGCTAAGATAATATTTTTCATTTTTTTAGTTTAAAATAATTTTTTCTGTTTGTAATGTATTTTCACCTACAATTTTTGCCATGTAAATCCCTTTTTGGAAAGATGAAAGATTGATTTGTGTTTGTGCGTCAACTGAAGCATTTTCGTAAACTACTTTTCCTAACATATCAACAACAGTAACTTTTACAGTTTCAGAAGTGCTGATCTGTACAATTCCTGTTGATGGATTAGGATATAATTTTACTCTTTCGATAGTTGAATCTGTTATACCTAGAGCTGTAGTAACTAATGCATTATTTTTCATAAGTGATTTTCCTCTAAATTCTCCGTCTATAAACAGAACAGTATAGTCGCCGTTAAAGATCTCTAAACCGTGCTGAGTTGGTCCAACAGCCCATCCATCACCATAGCTATCTTTTAACTCTATTGTATAACAGTCATCAGGTGCAAAAGTTACAGGGTAAATTTTTGTTTTGTTTTTGTCAGCGTTTGTATATGGCCCAGCTTGTGCTATAATAGTATTTGCAGAGTTTTTGATTTTCCAAGAAGCTTCTGTTGGATAATTATCAAGATAAACTCTCACTTCAGCATTCTCGTAAGTACCTTTTGCAACAATAATATTTGCAGATTCAGTAGCAACTGCTGCATTTGCCATTGGCGCACCATTAACAGTGGTAATAGTAGTTGTGTAAGTATTTGCTGGATTGAAAGTAAATTCAGAGAAGGCAACATCTTTCTCTTGAAATCTATTAATGCTTCCAGTGTAGGTAGCAGTAGCAACTACAGCACCATTTTCTTTTAAATCTACTGTTGCAGCAGTAATAAGGTTTTCTCCGTAGTTTTTAATTTTCGCACTAATTACTCCTGTATCAGAGCAAATCCCATTTTCGATAGGCAGAGCATATGCATTGTTTTCAACTCCAGCAAGTGTAACATCACAGCCAGAATTAATAGTAGCTCTTAATTGAGTAGGATTTAATGCGCCGATATTTTTAATAATTCCATCTGGACAAATTCTGTAAACAGTTGGGTAATAAGTAGTAGCATATTGTGTAGCTATAGCGCTGCTATTTATAATTGGATACTTCGATCCAGTAACCCAGTCGCCAGCAGTATTAGAACCTGTACCATGAAGATCAGCGATGGTAGTATTAGCGTCACCTTCCACAAAAAGGACAATTACCTCATTTGAACCGCCTGGTCCATATGCAGTATACATATCATTTAATGAGTTAGTCCCGTGATAGCTCCAACATGGCGGACACCATGTAGCCGAAATATCCATTATAACCGTCTTTCCAGCAGCAAGATATTCTGACAATGTGTGAACATTACCATTGAGATCTGTTGCTGTAAAATCTGGAGCTACAACTCCATCTGCAAGCTGTGCGCTAGCGGTAATCGTTACAAATAAACTCGCTAAGAGTAAAGTAATTTTTTTCATAAATACATTATTTAATAATTATTGTTGTGTGATTAATTTTAATTGATTTTCCAAAACTATGAAAAACTATTGGAAATAGTTCATCTTGCTGAAATTATTTTGCATTTAATGAATGTTAATTAACTAGCTACTAAAGGAATGTAGATTACACATGGTGGTATTTTAGAGGAATTAAGAGTCAAATACCTTAAATGCTTGGTTGCTAGTATTATGCGGAATAATCCTATGATCTTTTGCATCTTGATGTTCAGATTATGTGGCTGCTACGATCTGAATTGTTTCTCTACTTGTTTGTGTCAGCAATACTTTTTTATTTTCGATTATTGAATTTGCAGCAATATCATCAAAATGCCTAATAGTGTATAATGAAACATTATTATTGTATGAAACGCTAAACTTACTTGAAAGAACTGTCTTTAATTTTTCGAAATTTCCATAAGTATCATCGCAACAAACAGAAAAACTTATAGCTGAATTCTGAATCAGATGCACCTTAAGTTGGTATTTGTGCAATAAAGCAAAAATTTCACTAATATTTTCTTCCATAATAAACTCGAAGTTAAGAGACGCAAGCGATATTAGAAGTTGATTCCGCTTCACAATAAAGCAAGGTACGAGAGGTTGCAAGTCAGTTCCTTTTCCAACTTTTGTTCCTGCTAATGTAGGATTAAGAAAAGATTTTACATATAAAAGAATTTCTTTGCGCTGCAAAGGTTGTAGCGTTTTTGGGTGAATTACAGTTGCTCCGTAAAATGCTAATTCAATTGCTTCTCGATATGAAATATGATCTAGTAAAATCGCGTTTTCAAAATATCGTGGGTCGGCATTCATAACGCCAGGTACATCTTTCCATATTGTTACGCTATCAGCATTAAGGCAATACCCAAAAATAGCTGCAGTATAATCTGACCCTTCGCGGCCTAATGAAGTAGTAAAGTTGTTTTCATCAGAACCCAAAAATCCTTGAGTAATATTTAAAGTCGCTTTCACTTTAATTTTAGAAATGTTTTTTTGTGTCAACTCCCAGTCAACTTCAGCTTCTCTAAAAGTTGAATTGGTTTTAATAAATTGACGGACATCGAGGAGATTGGTCTCAATTTTTTTATGACTGAAAAAATAAGATAGGATGGTAGTCGAAAGTAGTTCGCCATATCCTATAAGCTGATCATAAACATAATTATAATTTGGAGATTTATTATTTTGAAGAAATAGTTCCATCTCGTCAAACAATTTATTCAAAGCAACAAATGCCGGATTTTTGTCATCTTCAAATAAATCTAAAAGAATCTGATTGTGATATTTTTTTACTTCCTGTATTGATGCATTCAAACCCGCCGATTTCTCGAAATAGTTGTTGATGATTTCCTCGATAGCATTTGTCGTTTTACCCATTGCCGAAACTACCAAAAGAACATCGCTATGACCTGTACTTTGCAACACATTGTAAATATTGCGCACTGCTTCTGCATCCTTTATAGATGCGCCTCCAAACTTAAAAATTCTCATTTATAATCTTGTTACAAATTGTTCTATCTGCTCTCTGTTCATTTGTGCAACCATCCAATCTTCTAAAACTGCCGCTCCCGACTTTCTATAGAAATCAATTGCAGGTGCATTCCAGTTCAAAACATTCCATTCTATTCTTTGTACATTGTCGTCATGTCCGGTTTTTATAATTTCAGAATATAAAGCAAAACCAATTCCAGATCCGCGTTGATTTTCTTTTACTACCAAGTCTTCAAGATGCAGTGTTCGTCCTTTCCAAGTACTGTATCTGTAGTAATAGAGGGCCATTCCTACGATAGTTCCATCTTCAACTGCTACATAACAATAAAACAAAGGATCGTCGCCAAAACCATCTCGCTTCAAATCTTCTGAAGTTACAATTACGGCTTCGGGCTCTTTTTCATAGACTGCAAGTTCTTTAATGAGTTCTAAGACAGGCTCCATATCTTCCTCACGAGCTTTTCTGATAATCATATCAATCTGTTATTTCTAGCTTTCGCTAATTTGTGAAAACAAATATACAAATACCAAAAACTATCATACAATAAAGGATGCATTTTGGCAAAAAAAGCGATATTTGTAAAATTACAAACACATTACTATTACCATGGCAGAACGCAGCAGAACTTTAGGTGAGTTTATTATCGAAAAACAGGAAGAATTTCAGTATTCTTCTGGTGAATTATCACGAATTATTAATGCTATTAGGCTTGCCGCCAAAGTAGTAAATTATAAAGTGAACAAAGCGGGACTAGTAGATATAACGGGAGCCGCAGGTCAAATTAATATTCAAGGAGAGGATCAGCAGAAACTGGACGTTTATGCAAATGATGTGTTTATAAAAACTCTTACCAATCGTGAGATTGTATGCGGAATTGCTTCTGAAGAAAATGATGATTTTATAGTTGTACCAGGTTGCGATAACAGTCACAATAACAAATATGTTGTGTTGATGGATCCTTTAGATGGTTCTTCAAACATCGACGTGAATGTTTCGGTTGGAACTATTTTTTCAGTTTACAGAAGAATATCTCCCGAAGGAAGTCCAGTGCAGAAAGAAGACTTTCTTCAGCCTGGAACTGCTCAAGTAGCCGCGGGATATGTAATTTACGGAACTTCTACTATGCTTGTATATACCACAGGATTTGGTGTTAATGGGTTTACTTTGAATCCAGCAATTGGAACTTTCTATCTTTCGCATCCAAATATGCAGTTTTCTCCTGACGGAAAAATTTATAGTATCAACGAGGGAAATTATATTCACTTTCACCCCGGGATTAAAAACTACATCAAATACTGTCAGTCAGAAGAGGGAGATCGTCCTTATACTTCTCGTTATATCGGTAGCCTTGTAGCAGATGTGCACAGAAATATGATCAAAGGCGGAATCTATATGTACCCAAAAAGTTCTAAAAACGAAAAAGGGAAATTACGTCTTCTTTATGAATGTAATCCTATGGCATTTATCGTTGAGCAAGCAGGCGGAAAAGCGACTGATGGAGTGACGCGAATTATGGAGCTCAAGCCTGAAGAATTGCACGAGCGTGTTCCATTTATCTGCGGAAGCAAAAATATGGTAGAGAAAGCCGAAGAATTTATCGCTGCAGCACAGAAATAATATTCTTTAAAACTTGTAAAAAGAAAATGCCCGCAAAATCAAAAATTTGCGGGCATTCCTTTTTTACAATAATTAGTTATTTATTCATATTTGACATTTCGAATATAAATGTATCTAAGTCAACATTCTCTTTTAATAAATCAAATGCTTTTGCCACAATATAATTTACGTTTCCTGGAGTAAATCCTAACGCTACGCAGAACTTCTTCAGCATATTTATTTGACTTTCTCCTAATTCACGATCTACATAAACCATGCGAGCAAGATCATAAAGACGATCAAGTCTCTGAGAATATAGGTAGGGAGGGTTAATAGGATACTTTAATGGATCAGCAAGTATTTCGGCATATTCTTCCTCAGAGACATCAAGTCTTCGGGCTAGTTTGTCCAAAAATTCTTTTTCTACTGTTGCAAGTTTGCCATCAGCAAGCGCAACACGTACTATTGCAGAAAAATGACCACGGTTTCTCGATGAAAACGAGGTGCTAAAAAGATCTGAGAATGACATAATGTTCTGGTTTTATTTTGCAAATATAATTCGATTTAAATTCTGTCAAAATCTTTTTGCGAAAGATTAGCAGCCTTTCGTGTTTTAGCCCAAAAAACAGCAGGAAAAAAATATACATTCTGATTGTTTTTGAAAATTAATCGTAAGTTTACAGTCCCTAAAAATCAACAACTAAGTCCCTGAAAATGGCGGAATTTTGGATATTTTTTCAACTTGGTCTCAATCATGTTTTAGACATTAATGGCTATGATCATTTATTATTTCTTGTAGCGCTAACAGCGCCATTTTTATTTAAAGATTGGAAGCAGATTCTGATTTTAGTGACGGTCTTTACGGTAGGTCACACAGTAGCGATGTTGCTTAACACGTTTAATATAATGAGCATTCGCAGTGTTTTGATCGAATTTCTAATTCCCGTTTCAATTTTAATAACGGCATTATTCACGCTTCTTAATGGAGGTAAACCTGCAAAACCTCAAAGTAAGACTGTAATAATGGTAATAACGCTCTTCTTTGGAATCATTCATGGACTAGGATTCTCAACTTATTTTAAGTCGCTTCTTGGAGGAAGTCCTACCGACAAACTTTTACCTCTGTTTGAATTTGCCTTGGGGATAGAAGCCGCTCAGGTAATTGTGGTAATTTGTGTGCTACTACTTTCTTACGCAGTGCAAACATTTAGCAAATTTAATAAAAGAGACTGGACATTAGTTCTTTCGGCATTTGTTGTAGGAGTGGTTTTGCCGATGATAATTGAAAATGACTTTTGGAATTAATAAAAATGGATATAATAAAAACAGCTAGATACGATCATGCTTATCTCCGCATTGCGCGCGAATGGGGATTGTTGTCACATTGCAATCGAAAAAAAGTAGGAGCGATTATTGTTAAGGATCGAATGATTATCTCCGATGGATACAATGGAACTCCCTCGGGTTTTGAAAATTCCTGCGAAAATGATGATGGCGACACACATTGGTATGTTTTGCATGCCGAAGCTAATGCAATATTAAAAGTGGCTTCTTCTACGCAATCGTGTGATGGCGCTACTCTATATATTACAATGTCTCCTTGCAAGGATTGTAGCAAATTAATACATCAGGCTGGCATCAAGCGAGTAGTGTATATGTCAGGTTATAAAGATATGTCAGGAGTAGAATTCCTAATAAAGGCAGGTGTAAAAGTTGATAATATTAATCTAAGTGAGAACGAAAACGACTAAATGAAAAGGAGCAGGATATACGGGCCTCTTATAGTTTTTTCCAGCATTGCCTTTGGTATTTTGTTGGGAAGCTTTCTCAATTTCTCTAGTCCATCATTGGTGTTAGAAAAAAACAGCTACAAGAATAAACTTAATAAACTTATCGATTTTATCGAAAATGAGTACGTCGACGCAATTAACACAGATTCTATTGTAGATCTTACTGTGAATAATATCCTCGAAAAGCTTGATCCACATTCTGTTTATATTCCGGCAGATGAGTTTACCGCTTCTGCCGAATCTATGAAAGGCGATTTCGTCGGCATTGGTATAAACTTTTATATGTATAAAGATACTGTTGCAGTTATAAAAACTATAGAAAATGGCCCTTCGGCAAAAGCGGGAATTAAAGCAGGAGATCGTATTCTCTTTGCAGATAAAGATCAATTATTCGGCAGAAGCTTGCCAACAGACAGTCTTTTTTCGAAACTTAAAGGGAAAGAAGGATCAAAAGTTATTTTGAAGATTTTTAGAAAAGCTGAAAATAAAACCTTTAATATTGATCTGACACGCGGCACAATACCTATAAAAAGTGTTGATGTTGCTGAAATGGTCAACGAGAAAACGGGTTATATAAAAATCAACAGATTTGCTGAGACTACTGCAACAGAATTTAAAACTTCACTTCAGAAGCTTTTAGACTTGCACATGGAAAGTCTCGTTATTGATCTTCGCGACAATGGAGGTGGTTATCTAGAAAAAGCAAACGAAATTGCAGATGAGCTTTTAAAATCCGGTGAATTAATTGTTTTTACTAAAAACAAAAAACAACGTACAGACAAAACTATTGCTACAAAAGGAGGATTATTTGAAACTGGAAAATTATATATTTTGATAAATGAGAATAGTGCTTCTGCCAGCGAAATTATTGCTGGTGCGATTCAGGATAATGACAGAGGTATGATTGTAGGAAGACGTTCTTTTGGAAAAGGACTGGTACAGCGCGAGATGAATTTTCAAGATGGATCAGCAGTGAGACTTACAGTTGCGAGATATTACACACCCTCAGGAAGATCTATTCAAAAGCCTTATACAAATGGCATTGAAGAATATTATAGTGAATTTGATCGCAGATTTGAAAGTGGTGAATTGTATGAAAGAGATAGCATAAAAGTTGCCGACACATTAAAATTCAAGACCAAAAATGGTCGTGTTGTCTACGGCGGCGGGGGAATTGTGCCTGATATCTTTGTACCTATAGAAAAAGAGCATGGTCTCGAAGGTCTAGGTTATTTGATGCAATCTGGAATTATGGGTCACTTTGCTTTTGAGCAGCTAGACAAATACAGAGCAGATTTTAAAGGAATGACTTTCGAAGAATTTACAGAAACTATGGCAAAAACAGATAAATTTTATAAAGCTTTTGATAATTATCTGGCAGAAAGTGGTTTTGGAATGAATCTCAAGAAAAATAAGGATTTTGTAAAGAGTTTTATTACTGCAGAGTTCGCTCGACAGTTATTCTCTGAAGATCGTTACTATCAAATCGTCATTAAGAATGATGAGATGATTAAAGCTGTTAATTTAGATTTGCAAAATTAGCGAAGAGAATCGTGGCTGTGTGTATCAATACCGTTATTCCAAGAAGTTAATATATCTGTAGCTACAGCAGCGCCACTTCCGGCAGCTATTGCAACTTGACTGCGCCAACCTGCAAGCGTTCCCGCAACATAAATTCCCTTTGCAACCTGATGATCATTATTGATAAGTTGAATTCTGTTTTTCTCAGGAATGGTTTTCGTGTGAGGAATTACAAAACTCTCTAGTCCATCAATCGAAAAGCTATTAGAATTCCCAACAGCTATCACTATAGATTTAGTTTGATAGATGCCTTTGTTTGTTGTAATTGTGAAAAGAGGAAATTCACCAGAAATACTGCTGACTTTTTCTTTTTCAATCTGTGTAATGTGAGGATAAGCATCTTGTAATTGCTGAAGTCCATTTATCAAGATTTCCGAGCCCATTGTGTAAAGCGGCATTCCGTAAGCGTTGTTAAGAACTGCATCTTGCAATGCAGAAGCTTTTTGATGCGCTATAATTGCAATATTTCTATCATTCGCGAAAGCGCGCTTCTTTGCAGATCCTAAAACTAAGGCGCACGAGACGCCTGCGGCGCCACCACCAATTATTAATACGTCAAACATATATTACTTATTATTAATTTTTTCTTGCAGTTGAACCGAGGTTTTGAAAATTAGTAGGATGAAAACCGCACAAAGTGCAGCCGCAATTCCTATCAAAGCAATCATACTATTTCCTTCGGAAATATGTTCAAAATCAAGAAGTGTAATATTAAATATAATAAGTACTAATGCTATAAAAATAAGGATATATGTAAATATTTTCATGGGGTAAATTTTTGAAACGGTATAAAAGTACTAAATTTCAATTAAACAAAGAGTGCTTTAACATTGCCTGCAAATAATTTAACAGCAATCGCTAATAGTACTACACCAAAGAATTTTCTAATAATTCCCAATCCGTTTTTACCTAAAACCTTTTCGATTTTCGATGAAGATTTTAATACAATATATACCAATATGATATTAAGGATAATGGCGATCAGTATGTTGATAGTCTGATACTGCGCTTTCAAAGAAAGTAAAGTAGTCATCGTTCCCGCGCCTGCAATGAGCGGAAACGCGATAGGCACTATAGAAGCAGAATTTGTCTCTTCGTCCCTATATAATGTTATTCCCAAAATCATTTCAAGAGCTAGAAAAAATAACACGAATGATCCAGCAACAGCAAATGAATATACATCAATACCAATAACACTAAGTAAATCTTCTCCAACAAACAAAAATGTTACTAGCATTAAGCAGGCTGCAATAGCTGCTTTTTCTGACTCAATCTTTCCGTGTTTCTGCTTCAAGCTTACAATTACAGGTACGCCACCCACAATATCAATCACCGCAAATAAAACCATTGCAACAGTGAAAATTTCTTGAAAAACTATATTCATAATGCTCTTTTTTTGAAAGTGCAAAAGTAGAATTTCTGATTTTCAATAAGAGCCAAATTTATACTAATTGAGAAATTACCACAAAGCTATAGTGTGTTCAACTACAATATGTTACACTTGAACGAGTTTGTTGTCTATTGTGGAAAGTATTTGTTAATTTTAGAAATCACACTAAATAATATTATTATGAAAAAGTTAATAATTTTTATGTTTTTAATACTTTTTTGTGCTAATTCTAACGCGCAAAATCAATTATTGAAGCGCATGCAGAAGAAAATTACAGACAAGGTAGAGAACAAAGTGATACGAAAAACAGAGAATTCGGTCGATAAGGCGTTAGATGCTCCATTTAATATTCCAACAAAGTCTGCTGCCAAAACTTCGATTAATGATTTGCCCGCTAGTTACAATTTTGGTTGGAAGTACGAGGTGCAAATTCAAACTCAGAATAACAAACCAATGAATATGACTTATTTCCTTCAACCAAATGCCTCTTATCAAGGAATGCTATTGGGCGACATAAAATCTGATATGTTTATGATTATGGATTTTGACAGACAGCTGATGCTTACTCTTATGGAAGCTGGCGGATCAAAAATGGGGCAGATAATGAATATACCTAAAAACGACGGAGAGTCTGCAGATGAAAATTTCGGGGATTATCAAACTTCACCCTTGCCTGATCAGATGATCGCTGGTTATAAATGTAAAGGTATGCAACTAAAAAATAAAGACTATTTGATAAAATATTACTTTACAAATGATGTTCCTCTTAATCTTTACGGTATGAATCGAGATAAGAAAGATCAGAAGCTGGCAGAAGTAATAAATGGAATAAACTCCAAAGATCCTGGACTTATGATGAAGATGGATATGACCGATCTCAAGAATAAAAAAAACAATATGGTTATGGAATGCAAAAGCTTAGTAAAATCTCAGAAAACTATTTCAAAGAAAGATTATAAATTTATGTAATCACAAAGTTTTAGGTCTCTTTTGATTTGATGCTGATAAAGAGTACTTTTGCAAAATGTTTCAACTAGGAAAAACCATCGTATCTGAGGAAATTCTCGAAAAGGATTTTGTTTGCAACCTTACAGCTTGTAAAGGTGCTTGTTGTGTGGCAGGTGATGCCGGTGCGCCGCTCACTCTTGAGGAGACCAAAATCCTTGAGGATATTTACCCAAAAATTAAATCAATGCTTCGTCCGGAAGGAATTGCTGCTATCGAAGCGCAAGGAACTTGGGTTACGGGAGATGATGGTGAGCTTGAAACGCCACTTATTGGTGGAGCCGATTGTGCTTATGTGATTTTTGACGAGGGCACTGCTCTTTGTGGAATCGAGCAAGCATATAATGAAGGATTAATAAGCTGGAAAAAACCTGTTTCTTGTCATCTTTACCCAATTAGAGTAAAAGACTTTTCTGACTTTGCAGCAGTAAATTATGACCGGTGGGATATCTGTGACGATGCCTGCACTCTTGGTCAGGAATTAGGTGTGCCTGTATACAAATTTGTCAAAGAAGCTTTGATTAGACGCTTTGGTGAAGATTGGTATATGGAGCTTGAAAAAGTCGCTGCTGAGCTCCAAAAAAAGTAAAAAATCTTTTAAATTTTTAACTACAACTTAAGCTTATTTGTGCTATTTTATAGCACGAACAAATAGTTTATTGCTCATATTTTGCTGTCAATTAGCTGTTTAATGCTGAAGTAGCGCCATTGCTGCATTGTTAAAAACTATAGGTCTATTGTGGATAAGTAGTGTTTTTTTTATTGTAATTATTTTCAATCTTTGTGAAGGCGAAAGCCTAAAATTATCTCCAAAATTTTTCATAATTAAATAAAATATATATGTCACAGATAGAACCAATTCTCCAAGAGAACAACAGCCGATTCGTTATTTTTCCAATCAAACATCCAGATATCTGGGATTGGTACAAGAAAATGGAAGCTAGTTTCTGGACTGCGGAAGAGATCGATTTGTCACAAGATCTTACAGATTGGAATGAAAAACTAACGGGTGACGAACGTTACTTTATCAAGCATATTCTTGCATTCTTTGCAGCTTCAGATGGAATTGTAAATGAAAACCTTGCCGAAAATTTTGTGAATGAAGTGAAATATGCTGAGGCTAAATTCTTCTATGGCTTCCAGATTATGATGGAAAACATTCATTCAGAAACATATTCGCTACTGATCGATACTTACGTAAAAGACGATACAGAAAAAGACCTTCTTTTTAGAGCGCTTGATGTTTTTCCCGCAATTAAGAAAAAAGCGGACTGGGCACTTAAGTGGATTGAATCTCCATCTTTTGCCGAAAGACTAATTGCATTTGCAGCCGTAGAAGGAATTTTCTTCTCAGGTGCTTTCTGTTCGATTTTCTGGTTAAAGAAGCGCGGATTGATGCCAGGACTAACTTTCTCCAACGAATTAATTTCGCGTGATGAAGGAGTTCACTGTGATTTTGCTGTACACTTGCACAACCACCACTTGATAAACAAAGTTCCAAAATCTCGTATCAAGGATATAATTGTCGATGCTCTTAATATCGAAAGAGAATTCATCACAGAGTCTCTTCCGGTAAGTTTAATCGGAATGAACGCAAAGCTAATGACCCAATATTTAGAGTTTGTAGCTGATAGGCTTCTTGTGGAATTAGAGTGTGAGCGAGTTTACAATACTTCAAATCCTTTTGATTTTATGGATATGATTTCGCTTCAAGGAAAGACGAATTTCTTCGAAAAGAAAGTTGCCGAATATCAAAAAGCAGGCATTATGAACACAGATTCTGAAGCTCAAAAAATTACTTTCGACGCGGATT
>JBBSRP010000010.1:0-25207 GCA_038242935.1 Flavobacteriales bacterium | reverse complement strand
TAGAATTGTGTGAGGGATAGTAGCGGCATCCTTTTTTGTGAGCTTGCGAATGCAAAGCTCACAAAAAAGATACAGCGGAAAGCCCGGCGTATTTCCTGCTCCTTAAAAGCAGTAAATACTACACACCCAAAAGAAAAACATCGTTGCTAAAGAAAAATCTCATAGAAATGTAATATTCTTGTACATTATTTTATAAATTACATAACATTTCGGTGCGATTAATTGCTGATTTTTACGACTGATAATTAAAACTAAAAACGATATGAAATGGAGCGGCAGAAGACAAAGTAGTAATATGGAAGACCGTCGAGGTGTTTCGGGCGGGAAACTGGCGGCTGGTGGTGGAATTATCGGAATTATTTTCTTGATAATAAACGCACTTTCGGGGGGTGATTCTGGCGAACTTTTAAATAGTGTGCAGCAGCAACTTGAACAAGGAAATCAGAGTGGCCAAACCATAGAATTGACGCCTGAAGACAAGGAAATGGGTGAATTTGTGAGTACTGTGCTAGCTGATACCGAAGATGTTTGGGGAAAAATATTTAGAGAAAACGGCGGAACTTACAAAGAACCTAGACTAGTGCTTTTTCGTGATGGTGTAAAAACTGCTTGTGGTGGCGCGAGTTCGGCATCAGGGCCTTTTTATTGTCCAACCGATCAAACTGTCTATATGGATCTCGCCTTTTTTGACGAACTTAAAAATAAATTAGGAGCTCAAGGTGGTGATTTTGCGATTGCTTATGTAATTGCGCACGAAATTGGTCACCACGTTCAGACGTTGCTTGGAACTTCAGATCAGATGCGAAAAGCACAGCAAGGTGCTTCTCAAACTGAAGGAAATCGACTTTCTGTAGCTCTTGAACTTCAGGCAGATTTTTATGCTGGAGTATGGACGCATTACAATCAGAAAATGAATAATGTTCTGGAACCCGGCGATATTGAAGAAGCGTTAAGTGCAGCTAATGCTGTGGGTGATGATGCAATTCAGAGAAAAACACAAGGACAAGTGGTTCCGGATTCTTTTACACACGGTTCATCTGAACAACGAATGTTTTGGTTTAATAAAGGGTACAAAACTGGTGATTTGTCTCAAGGTGATACTTTTTCTGGTATGAGATAATCTAGCCAAGCCACCCTTCTCGATCCAAACTTCTGTACTGAATAGCCTCGGCAATATGTGTGGAGGTTATATTTTCTGCGGCTTCAAGATCTGCAATTGTCCGCGCAACTTTGAGGATTCTGTCATAAGCTCTTGCTGAAAGATTTAGTCGTTCCATTGCAGTTTTTAATAGTTGCAAGGACGCATCTTCCAACTTGCAAAACTCTCGAATATTTCTTGAAGACATCTGCGCATTGTAATTAATAGTATCCATTTCTTCAAAACGGGCACTCTGAATTTCTCGTGCGGCAGTTACGCGCTCGCGGATACTAGCACTGCTTTCGGCTTTTCGCTCCTCAGAAAGTTTTTCAAACGGAACTGGAGTGACTTCGATATGAATGTCAATTCTGTCCAGTAATGGTCCCGAAATTTTACCCAGATAACGCGCCATCTCGTTTGGAGACGAAGTATTTGGCGAATCTGGATCGTTGAAATACCCACTCGGACTTGGATTCATACTCGCCACCAGCATAAATGACGATGGATAAGTGACGGTGAACTTCGCTCTTGAAATTGTTACTTCACGATCTTCTAGAGGCTGCCGCATCACTTCCAAAACATCTCGCTTGAACTCTGGAAGTTCATCCAAAAATAAAACTCCATTGTGTGCCATCGATATTTCTCCAGGTTGTGGGAAGCTCCCTCCTCCTACTAAAGCGACATTCGAAATTGTATGATGCGGACTGCGAAATGGCCGCTGATTCATCAAACCTACTTCTTTTAATTTTCCTGCAACACTGTGGATCTTCGTGGTTTCGAGAGCTTCTCTTAAAGTCATTGGCGGCAAAATACTTGGCAATCGCTTTGCTAGCATCGTCTTTCCAGATCCTGGAGGACCAATCAGAATAATATTGTGCCCACCGGCAGCAGCGATTTCCATACAACGTTTTATGCTTTCTTGACCTTTAACATCACTGAAATCGAATTCAGGAAAATCCAATGTTTTATGGAATTCGGCTCTTGTGTCAAAAATCGTAGGCTCAAGTGTGCCCTTGCCTTCGAAGAAATCTATTATTTGCTGGATGTTTTCGACTCCATAAACATCTATTCCTGTAACAATTGCTGCTTCTTTGGCATTTTGCTGTGGAAGGAAAAAACCTTTAAATCCTTCTTCTTTTGCTTTTATTGATATTGGCAATGCTCCTCTAATAGGTTGCAAACTTCCATCAAGAGAAAGTTCGCCCATTATAATGTATTTATCTACTTCCGAACTATTTATTTGACCTGAAGCAGCAAGAATTCCCACCGCAAGCGTGAGATCATAAGCGGAGCCCTCTTTGCGCAAATCGGCAGGAGCCATATTGATAATTATCTTTTTGCCCGGCATCTTGTAGCCATTATTCTGCAAAGCTGCTGCAATCCTAAAGCTGCTTTCCTTGACAGCGATATCTGGAAGTCCTACAAGATGATATCCAATTCCCGGATCCATATTTACTTCAACTGTGATCGTGGTGGCTTCTACCCCAAAAACTGCACTTCCAAATACTTTTATCAGCATAATATCAAGGTTTTAAGTCCTAAATTTAATAAATTTATCGAAGGGAATTGTATTTATTTTTTTAAGTACATTTGAATCGATAAATAACATATCAATTTTAATCAAATGGGAATATTTAATGCAATACTAGGCAATGCTTCAGAAGTTAATCAAAAGGATATAGAAAAAGAATTTGCGCCAATGCTAATCGACGGTGAGTCAATCGAAAAAGCTTTTAGAATGATTAAAGATATGTTTGTTTTTACCAACAAGCGACTAATCTTGGTGGAAAAACAATTGGTAGGAACAAAGATTGACTATGTTTCGATTCCATATCAAAATATAATCAAGTTCTCCAAGGAAAGCGCAGGAATTATGGATCTTGATGCTGAACTAAAAATATGGGTGAAAGATGAAGCTGCGCCAATCAAAAAACAGTTTGGTAAAAGTGGCAATAATATAAATGAAGTTTATCAAATTTTAAGTAAGCATATCTTAAATTAGACTTTTAGCGCAGATTCTCAACTCATCAAAGGCTCATTTCCTCGTGAAATGAGCTTTTATTTTTATTTTCGTAACTTTGCACCTCTCTAAAATTAAGTTCTAAAAATTATATTTTTAACGTAACTTAGTGTTTTATTGTAATTGGAACTTTGCACATACTCGCAACTTGTTTTGCTACAATATATTTTAATAACAATTAGCATCGCATATTTTACAAGGCATTACTGCTCAAAACGCGGTATGTCTATAATAATTTAAAAATAACAAAAAATGAATTTTGTACAAATCAATGCCTCAACAGGCGAAAATCCAACTTACGACCGCAACACAATAGCATCATTTCTGTTCAAACATTTAGAACAATACGGCGACAAAACTGAAGATATATTGAAATGTATCAATTATGTTATGAATCCTGAGAAAGGTGGAAACATAGTTGTTGGTCTTGACAACGATGCCATTGTAGGAATTGTCATTCTAAACAACACGGGAATGAAAGATTATATTCCAGAAAATATTTTGGTGTACATTGCTGTAGACAGCACCGCTCGTGGTAAAGGTTATGGAAAGAAGTTAATGCAATTTGCAATTGATAGTGTCAAAGGCAGTATCGCACTTCATGTTGAGCCAGATAATCCTGCTTTTCACCTGTATACTAAATTAGGATTTACTAATAAGTATCTCGAAATGCGTTTGGTTAAATAACCAAATAAGTCTAACCAAAACATTTTAAATGGCTTTTATAAAATTATATAGAGACAAACTTAAAGACAATTACAGATTTCTAGATGAAATATTCACTTCTAGAAATATCCATTGGGGAATTGTTTCAAAACTTCTATGTGGTAACGAAATTTACCTCAAAGAAATTATTGCGCTTGGTACCAAAGAGATTCACGATTCGAGAGTCAGCAATTTGAGAAAAATTAAACAGCTCGCGCCAGATATTCAGACCGTATACATTAAACCTCCTGCAAAACGTAGTATTGATGAGATTGTTGAGTTTGCAGATGTCAGTTTCAATACTGAAATCTACACCATAAAATTACTTTCGGAAGCTGCATTAAAGCAGAATAAGGTTCACAAAATCATTATTATGATTGAGATGGGCGATTTGCGTGAAGGTGTTATGGGCGACGATTTAATTAATTTTTATGGTGAAGTTTTAAAACTTCCAAATATAGAAATTCGAGGTATTGGTACAAATCTCAACTGTCTTAACGGAGTAATGCCTACTCAAGACAAGTTGATTCAGTTGAGTTTATACAAGCAACTCATTGAAGCGAAGTTTGGAATTACAATTCCGTGGGTTTCAGGAGGTACTTCGGTGGCAATTCCGCTTATGTTGCGCAATGCTCGTCCAATGGCTGTAAATCATTTCCGCGTAGGCGAAGCCTTGTTCTTTGGTAAAGATATTTTTACAGGCTTAACAATAGAAGGAATGCACGACAGTGTTTTTAAGCTTTTCGCCGAAATAATAGAAATCACAGAGAAACCTGATGTTCCTGTTGGTGAATTAGGAGAAAACGTTGCGGGAAACTTTGGGGTTACAGATGAGAATTCAGATTTGAATAATTCATCGCTAAGAGCCATTCTTGATATTGGACTACTTGATATGCAACCTCAGTATCTGGAAGCTGTAGATCCACATATTACGATATTTGACGCGAGTTCTGATATGCTTGTAATAGATATTACGAATTCTGCAACAAAATATAATATTGGTGACCTTGTCACTTTCAAAATAAAATATATGGGCGCTGTGTACCTACTTAACTCAGATTATATCGGGAAACAAGTAGAATAAGTTTTTCAGAATATCTAATAATCAAAAAAGCAGCTTTCTCACGAAAGCTGCTTTTTTGATTTAATATATGACTAGATTATTTTTTAAAATTTCCTAATCCTTCTTTAAGCCATTCCTTATATTCTTCTATGTCTGGAGTATATCCAATTGGATCATTTAAATTGTTACCATCTACATCAGCTAACACATAAAAAGGCTGTGTATTTGTTTTGTATCTGTGGATAATAAAGTCAGTCCATTTTTTCCCAACAGTAACGATTTTCTTACCGCTATTTGGAGATACAAACTGCTCATCCTCTGGCAAATCTCTTTTGTCATCTACGTAAAGTGAAATCAGAACGATATCATTTTTCAAGATTTTTAAAATTTGTGCGTCTGTCCACACATTGTTTTCCATCTTTCTACAGTTTACACAAGCAAATCCAGTAAAGTCGATAAGTACAGGTTTGTTGATTTTTTTCGCGTAAGCCATCCCTTTTTCATAATCGGTAAACGAAACAATTCCGTGCGATCCGTATTCAGCAAAATCAGGTAATTCAGCTTCTGATGGTGCACTACCTCCGCTACCTCCAAAACCATTTGGACTTTCGCTATATGTTTGTGGTGGTGGGAATGCGCTAATAAGTTTAAGTGGCGCACCAAATAATCCAGGAATCATATATACCGTAAATGCTAATACTACAAGACCTAAAGATAATCTACCAACAGAAATATGTGTCAAAGGACTATCGTGTGGCAATGTTATTTTTCCAAAAAGGTATAATGCCCAAGCTCCAAATACTGCAATCCAAATTGCTAAAAACACTTCTCTTTCGATATAATGCAATTGCAAAACAAGATCTGCATTTGATAAGAATTTGAATGCCAATGCAAGTTCAAGAAATCCTAAAGATACTTTTACAGTGTTTAACCATCCACCAGATTTTGGCATAGAATTAAGCCATCCCGGGAACATTGCAAATAACATAAATGGTAATGCAAGGGCTGTAGAGAATCCTAACATTCCGATGATTGGAGCAATTCCACCTTTGGACGCAGACTCAACTAATAGTGTTCCTACAATAGGACCTGTACAAGAGAATGATACAATTGCAAGTGCAAGAGCCATAAATAATATACCTACTATTCCTCCTCTATCGGCTTGTTTGTCTACTTTGTTTGCCCAAGAATTGGGTAACATAATTTCAAAAGCTCCAAGAAATGAAACTGCAAATACTACTAGTAAAAGGAAGAATATTACGTTAAACCAAACATTTGTCGACAGTGCATTCAATGCTTCTGCTCCAAATACTCCAGTAACAACAGAACCTAAAATAAGGTAAATTAGAATAATAGAAAGTCCGTAGATTATGGCATTTCGTTTTCCTTGTGCTTTCGTTTTACTTTGTTTTGTAAAGAAACTTACAGTCATCGGGATCATCGGAAAAACACAAGGAGTAAGCAATGCTGCAAATCCTCCTAAGAAAGAAAGGAAGAATATTGTAAGTAATCCTTTAGTTTTATCCTCGTCTTTGTCTGATCTGCTTTCAGGCCCGTTTTGTTTTGCGTCTGCCTTGTCAGTAGCAACAATTGCTGAACTTTCATCCTTGTCGATATCAGTTGCAACTGTTGTTGTGGTGGTGTCAATTGCAGCGACTGCTATTTCCGCGGTAGGTTCGGTTGTGGCTTGATCCTTCTTTACATCTTCAACAACTACGGCTGCTGCAGGAAGTACAATTTTAGGAAGTTTGAAAGTAAAGTTCTTTTCCTGATTGATACAAGATTCTTTGCAAATTTGGAATTCTATAGTAGCACTTATAGAAGTTAATTTCTCATTGATAACTTTTACCTTTTGGGTAATAGTTACTTTATTATCCCAATATATTTCGTCAACTTCAAAAACTGGATTAAACTGTTTTTTAGTTTTACTTTCTTGTGCTTTACCAACTAATTGGAAGTTGTTTTTGGCATTCTCTATTGTAACTTCCATTGGTAACGGACCTCCATCTGGCGTCCACTGCGAGTAAATATGCCAGCCGTTTTCTATTGTTCCTTCAAAAATCAGGTTAAATTCGTTTCCGGAAATTTTTTCTGTTCGGCTAGTCCATTTTGATGGATCTAAGATTTGTGCCTGCGTCGAAGTAAATACTACTAGGGCTAAAAATAAAAAATACAGTTTTTTCATTGGGTTAATTTAATTCTTAAAATTTCAATTGTATTATCAGTAACTTTAAATCGATTGTCAAGCCTATGGTTAATGACCCAAACAACTTCTCCAGCTGATAACAGTAACCAAATAGTTTCCTTCTGGTTTACCGGTATTTTCTGGTCTTTAAAGAAATTACTCAGTTTTTTTTTGCCAGTCATACCAAGAGGATAAAAATAATCTCCTTCTTTCCACCTTCTTATTTCAAGTGGAAAATGCATTTTCTCGCGGTCCACAAATATACAATTAGAATCTACACTGCTATCATAAGGCTGCGCTGAAAGTTCCAGTTTTATAGGATTATTAACTTTTGTTACATCTTTTTGGATATAAAAACGCTGACTACTTTGTTCATTTAACTGTTTGAAGAGAATCAAATGCTCTCTATCCTTTAATAAGGTATATTTTGTCGATTGAACTATTTTGCCCGATTGCGCGGTTGTAAGTTTATAGATATCTTCCCAAGAAGTGAAACCAAATGGACTTAACCAATCATATAAATACGCTCTATAATTTTCCAACCTCGTCAACTCTGATAGTTTTATTTTGATAGTTTCTTCTTCAACTTCTACAACTTGTTTGTATACCAAAACAGATGCATCTTTCGCCATAGACTGCGTCTGCTTTAAGTATTGTTGAGTATTCTGGAAAGATTGCATAAAATTTCCTCGCAGATTTTTCAGTTCGGGAGTAATTCGCTGCCTGATGGCATTTCGCAAATAATGATCATCAGCATTGCTGCTGTCTTCTCGCCAAGAAATATTATTTTCTTGCTCATATTCAAGAATTTGGCTGCGGCCGAAAGGTAAAAGTGGCCTTACAACATTATTTGAAATTGCAGGAATACCAGTCAATCCATCGATTCCAGTTCCTCTTGAAAGATTGATCAGGAAAGTTTCTAGATTATCATCAAGATGGTGAGCGGTCAGAATATAATCGAATCTATTCTCTCTTCTGATTTCTTCAAACCACAGATATCTAAGATCACGTGCTGCCATTTGAGTCGACAGTTTATGCTCGTCTGCGAATTTTAATGTATCGAAAGACGTGCTAAACAATTGAATGTTGTGTTGTTGCGAGTATTCTTTTACAAATTCTGAATCTCCATTGCTCTCCTCTCCTCTTAGGTTGAAATTGCAATTTGCGACAGCGATTTTTAAGTTGGCAGCTTGCGCTAAATGTAGAAGTACCATGCTGTCAAGTCCACCGCTTACTGCAATTATTGAAGTTCCGTCGTTCAGAAAGTTGAAATTTTCGTTGACGTGTTTTTTAAAAAGTTCATTCAACATATTGTTCTAAATTAAGTTTAGAAAGATACTATTATTTTTGCTGAAGCACTTGTCGCATTGCTTTTGCTTTAAGTAGGCATTCTTCATATTCTGCTGCACTTTCAGATGCTGCTGTAATGGCGCTTCCAACCGAAAATGAGACATATTTGTTAGTTTTATTGTATAATATTGAACGGATTACCACATTAAAATCAAAGTCTCCATTTGGCTCAAAATAGCCAATGGATCCACTGTAAAGTCCACGTTTTGTCTCTTCATACTTTTCAATAATTTGCATTGCCGAAAGTTTTGGCGCTCCAGTCATACTTCCCATTGGAAAAGTAGTTCGAATGATTTCTGCTCCCGAAGTTGACGAATTTACTTCCGAAACTACCGTCGAAATAAGATGATGAACTTGCTTAAAAGTATAAGATTCGCAAAGCTCCTCTACTTTTACACTATTTTTTATAGCTGTTTTTGATAAGTCATTCCGAACCAAATCAACAATCATAATATTCTCTGATCGTTCTTTTTCATTTTGCGAAAGCAGGCTTTTTATCGAATTATCTTCAATAATATCAGTTCCTCTTTTCGCTGTTCCTTTTATAGGTTGCGAAATAATTTTATTGTTTTCTCTTCGGATATATCTTTCAGGCGATGCGCAAAGACAATATTTATCTTTTATTTTATAGAAAGCTGCAAACGGCGGCTGCGAAATCTCGTTCAGTTTTTGATAGATTTTAAAAGGATTTATCTCAGCATTTTCGGCAAAGAATTCCATACATAAATTTACTTCGTAGATAACTCCTCGCTGAATATGTTCTAATATTTTAGAGGCTTTCGCCAAATAGTCTTCGGCTGATATTCGCGCTTGAATCGATAGTGAAGCCGTTTCTGAAGTAGAGATTATGTTGACAATCTGTGCAGAAATTTCATCAAAATCCTCCTGCATTTCATCATCACAGAAAAACAAATATTTCATTTCTAACTGTGTTCCTTGCAGAATAAAAAGTTTTTTTGGTTGAAAAAAATGAAGATCTGAAAATTCTAAACCATCAAAGTTTGATGAATGAATATTTTCAGTTCCATTCTTTAAATCATAACTTAAGTGACCAAAAATGTAATCAGATGTCTTCTCTTGATATTCTTTCAACTCTTCAAATGCCTTACTATAATCTGTTTGTAATGAGGTAAATGCGTCAACAGCAATAATACAATCATTGCTAGAATATTTCTGTTGTGATGCATTGCTATCTAAAAATGCTATCTCACGAAACTGCTGCGACCATTGTAGCAATTGCTGCTTAAAAAGCGCAGGGTTTTCTAAAGTATGTAAAACAGATTCTCTCACAATTATAAATTCTAAAAAGTTTTATAATCAAAAAACCCGCATAATACGGGTTTTTAAAATTAATCAAATATAAGTTGATTATATATGTATCGGTCTATTGTCTGTTGCTGCTAATGCCGCTTCTTTTATTGCTTCGGCAAAAGTAGGATGCGCATGAGACATTCTAGAAATATCTTCGGCCGAAGCTCTAAATTCCATTGCTGTTACTGCTTCGGCAATTAAGTCGGCACATCGAGCTCCAATCATGTGAACTCCTAAAACTTCGTCCGTTTTTTCATCAGCTAGAATTTTCACAAAACCATCAGTATCACCACTTGCGCGTGCTCTACCCAAAGCCTTGAATGGAAAACTTCCCACTTTATATTTTGTTCCCGCCTCTTTAAGTTGCTCTTCAGTTTTTCCAACTGCGGCTACTTCTGGCCATGTGTAAACGACACCAGGAATTAAATTATAATCGATATGTGGTTTTTGTCCAGCAATAAGCTCAGCAACCATTGTACCTTCTTCCTCAGCTTTGTGCGCAAGCATTGCCCCACGCACAACATCACCAATTGCATAGATATTACTTATAGAAGTTTGCAGATGATCGTTTACTTCAATCATTCCGCGGTCTGTAACTTTAACGTTTGCATTTTCAGCTTTTAGTCCATCAGTATAAGGACGACGACCTACAGATACCAAAGCGTAATCTCCTTCTAGAGTAATAGTTTCTCCTTTTGCATTTTCGGCAGTAACTTGTACTTCTTCTCCATTGCGCTCAACTGCTTGAACTTTGTGAGAGACGTAAAATTTCATTCCTGCTTTTTTTAGAACTTTTGTCAGTTCTTTGGATAATTGAGCATCCATTCCTGGAATAATTCGGTCAAGGTATTCAACGACAGAAACTTTCGCTCCCAATCTCAAATAAACTTGTCCTAATTCAATACCGATAACTCCACCACCAATGATAATAAGGTGTTTAGGTACTTCTTTAAGTTTTAAAGCTTCGGTAGATGTAACTATTCTTTCTTTGTCAAGTTTGATAAAAGGAAGATTTGAAGGTTTTGAACCTGTCGCAATAATGATATTTTTCCCTTCGATAGTTTCAGTGGCACCGTCATTTTTAGTGATTTCTACGTGAGTAGCATCAACAAAAGATCCGATTCCTTCAAAAACTGTAATGTTATTTTTATTCATCAAATAATTAATTCCTCCAACAGTCTGATCAACTACAGCTTGTTTGCGAGCAACCATTTTTTCGAAATTAACTTTAAGTTCTCCTGTGATTTCAATTCCGTTTGGCTCAAAATGCTTCATTCCTTCTTCAAATAAATGAGAAGAAGATAATAACGCTTTTGATGGGATGCAGCCTACATTGAGACAAGTACCTCCTAGTGAAGAATATTTTTCTATGATGGCCGTCTTAAAGCCTAATTGTGCACAACGAATAGCAGAAACATATCCGCCCGGTCCAGAACCGATAATGACAACATCAAATGAACTCATAATTTGATTATTTTTTTTATTATGTTTAATAAAATTTAAGTGACAAAATTAAGAAATTTTGTTTGGTTAAAAGACAATTTGGTGTTTTTTATCTTTGACGAATTCTCTTCACAAAAATTTCAGAAGGGGAATAGACGTAGCTTTTATAATTTTAGCGAAAGCGAAAATTTAAACTACAAAAGCGGTAGAATTCTTTACCTCACTAATCATGAATGTGCTATGAGTGCTACCAATATGCTTCAAGGTTGTAAGTTTTGTAACCATGAATTCACGATATTCTTCCATATTCTTCACGAATATTTTCAGAATATAATCATAATCGCCACTCACGTGAAAACATTCGTGAACTTCGTCTAATTTCAATACATCACTCTCAAATGCAGTTAAATATTCAATGGTATGCTGCGAAAGTTTTACATGACAAAAAACAACAAATCCTTTATCGATTTTATCTCTATTGAGCAGAGCGACATATTTGTCAATGATACCAAGACGTTCCAGCTTTTTTACCCGCTCATAAACTGCTGTGACAGATAAATTTAGCTTTAGCGAAAGCTCCTTTGTAGTTCCTTTACTATCATTTTGTAAAATCATCAATAATTTTTTGTCTATTAGATCTAATGTCATAATTTTATTTCGCTATAAGTTGTATTGTTGCGTTATATACGTAAAGATATTTTATATTATTCGATATTTATAGTTTTAAAACCTAAATTTTCAAACTTTGGTTGACTTTATATCATCTATTTACTTCATTTGAAGAATATTATTTATATTTTATTTAATCTTACAAACTATATATTATGAAATTCGATCCCGCAGATAATATCCAAGACCTACAGTATTTTGGCGAATTTGGTGGCGTTAATCCATCAATCTCTGATTCTTCTACCTATACTTTCCTTTCGGCCAAAACGATGTTTGATACTTTTGAAGGAAATGCAGAAGGCTGTTATTTATACTCGAGACACTCTTCTCCAAGCAATCTTTACCTAGACAAAGCACTAGCAGCAATGGAAGGAACAGAAAACGCAAATGTTTCTGCCTCTGGAATGGGTGCAATCACTCCAACTTTACTGCAACTTTGTGGCAACGGAGATCACATAGTTTCTAGCCGTACTATCTATGGCGGAACGTATGCATTCCTGAAAAATTTTGCGCCACGCATGGCAATTACAACTGCATTTGTAGATATTACAAATCTAGAAGTTGTAGAAAATGCTATCAACAAAAACACAAAAGTTCTTTATTGCGAGACTGTGAGTAATCCACTTCTTGAAGTTGCAGATATTGCAGGACTGGCCAAAATTGCAAAAAGACACAATTTAACTCTTGTGGTTGATAATACTTTTTCGCCTCTTTCTGTTTCTCCAATAAAGCTAGGAGCCGATATCGTAATTCATAGTCTTACCAAATACATTAATGGAAGTAGTGATACTGTGGGCGGTGTAACTTGTGCTTCAAACGATTTTATTGCATCTCTAAAAGATGTAAATTCTGGCGCAAGCATGCTTTTAGGGCCTACAATGGACAGTATGAGATCTGCAAGTGTGATGAAGAATTTGAGAACACTTCACTTGCGCATCAAGCAACATAGCCATAACGCACTTTTTCTAGCGGAGAAGTTTGAAAAAGCTGGACTTAAAACTGTTTACCCAGGATTGCCAAGCCATCCGAGCCATAAATTATATAAAGGAATGATTAATCCTGAATATGGTTTTGGAGGAATGATGACTGTAGATGCAGGAAGTCTTGACAAAGCAAATGCACTTATGGAATTGATGCAAGAGAAAAATTTAGGATATCTCGCA
The DNA here is from genome assembly GCA_038242935.1 of Flavobacteriales bacterium. GTDB lineage: Bacteria > Bacteroidota > Bacteroidia > Flavobacteriales > Flavobacteriaceae > Flavobacterium. The sequence goes on along the minus strand of JBBSRP010000010.1, from coordinate 12,160 downwards.
GTAAGTTTAGGATTCTACAAAACACTTTTCAGTGCTCCGGGAAGTTCAACTTCTTCTGAGATTCCAATGGATGAGCAAATTGCAATGGGTCTTACAGATGGTCTAATTAGATTTTCTATCGGTCTTGACAATGATATCGAACGTACTTACCAAATGATGAAACAATGTATGATTGAAGTAGGAGTTCTTGAAAAAGAAGAAGTTGCAGCAGTCTAAAAAATTTTTAAATTTCAGAAAATCCGCTTTTATAAGGCGGATTTTTTTTTGATGCCTTTCGGCAAAATATATAAAGGCCGCAGAAAAATTTGAGCTCTTCTGAAATTATATAACAGAAGTATTTTTATTACATTGCAGCATAAATTTTTATAAATGAACGAATCGATTACTGAAAATAAAGAATTAAATATTTGGGAAGCTTTAATACCAGTTGTCGCACTTGTTGGAATGCTGGGATATAATGTATTTGTCTTTGGAGATGACGCGCTAAGCGGTAGCAATCAGTTTATTTTATTATTAGGAGGCGGAGTTGCGGCAATTATCGGCTTCTTTAATAAGGTGACATTCGCAAAAATGATTGATGAAGTTTCCGAAAACATTAAATCTAGTGCTGGTGCTATTTTAATTCTGTTGATGGTTGGAGCGCTTGCCGGAACTTGGTTAGCGAGTGGAATTATTCCTGCAATGATTTATTATGGACTGCAGATTCTTAGCCCAAGTGTATTTCTGCCAGCGAGTTTAATAATTTGTTCTATAATTTCCATCGCTACAGGAAGTTCGTGGACAACTTCTGCAACTGTAGGTATTGCGCTTATCGGGATTGGAGGAACTCTAGGATTTCCGCTGGGAATGGTTGCTGGAGCAGTTATTTCTGGGGCTTATTTTGGCGATAAACTTTCTCCTATGTCAGATACTACAAATCTTGCTCCCGCGATGGCAGGAACAGATCTTTTTACACACATCAGATATATGCTGTACACAACGGTGCCAACTTATATTCTTACTCTTATAATCTTTATTGTTTTAGGCCTTACTGTAGAAACATCTGGAGTTGCCGATTCGTCAATATTGCTTAATAATATTCAAAAAACTTTTACTATTACTCCACTCCTATTTATAGTACCTGTTGTGGTTATCGGTCTAATTGCAAAAAAAACCGAACCTCTTATCGCACTTTTACTAGGAACTTTACTTGCAGCGGTCTTTGCTGTTATTTTTCAACCACATATTGTTTTAATGCTTTCGGGAGGTACAACAATGAATATTGAAAACGCCTATAAAGGTGTTTTAAATGCTATAACTGTCGAATCTGTAATTCCTACGGAGGTGGAAACCTTGAAAGATTTGTTTAAATCTGGCGGCATGCAAAATATGCTTAATACGGTTTGGTTGATTTTATGTGCAATGGTTTTTGGTGGAATTATGGATGCAATTGGGGCGCTTTCGCGAATTAGTAAATCGTTACTTAGCATGGCAAAATCTACATTTGGACTGTTTGCAGCCACAGTAGGAAGTTGCTTGGCGTTGAATATCACTGCATCAGATCAATATCTAGCCATTGTTGTGCCTGGAAAAATGTTCAGTAAAGCTTTTGAAGATAAAGGACTTGCTCCAGAAAATTTAAGTAGAACCTTAGAAGATGCAGGAACAGTAAGTTCAGTATTAATCCCTTGGAATACTTGTGGTGCTTATCACGCAAGTACGTTGGGAGTTCCCACCCTTGAGTATCTTCCTTATGCCTTCTTTAATCTGATAAGCCCTTTTATGACTCTGATATTTGCTGCTTTTAGTATCAAGATTAAACTTTTGACAAACAAAAAGCAACCATCAATAAATTCTATAGTAAGATAAATAAGTATAATTGAAATTTATTATTATAAGTAGATTTTAGTAGTACTTTTGTAATAGAAAATTAATAATCAAAAATTATAAAATTATGTCATTAGTAGGTAAAAAATTTCCGAACATCAATGTAGATGCAATTTCTGAAATGGGAGATAATATGAAAATCAACATTTTTGAAGAAGCTACAAATAATAACAAGAAAGTATTATTATTTTGGTATCCAAAAGATTTTACATTTGTTTGCCCTACAGAACTTCACGCTTTTCAAGATGCTTTGGGAGAATTTGAAAAAAGAAATACAATTGTAATTGGAGCGTCTTGCGATACAGCAGAAGTTCACTTTGCTTGGTTAAATACTGCAAAAGATAACGGTGGAATTGAAGGTGTTACTTATCCAATTCTAGCTGATACTAACAGAAATCTTTCTAATATCTTAGGAATTCTAGATATCGAATCTACGGGATACAGCGAAGAAACTGACTCAGTTATCATCGAAGGATCAAACGTGACGTATCGCGCTACTTACCTTATTGATGAAACAGGAAAAATTTTCCACGAAAGTGTAAATGATATGCCTCTTGGTAGAAACGTTAAAGAATATATCAGATTGATTGATGCATATGCTCATACACAGACTCACGGAGAAGTATGTCCTGCAAACTGGGAAGAAGGAAAAGAAGCTATGGCAGCTACAAGAGAAGGTGTTGCAACTTACCTAAGTCACTAATAATTAAATAATTACAATATGTTAATTGAATTAAACGAAGATACTTTAGCTAATTTACTAAGTGAAAACAATAAAGTCGTAGTTCAGTACTCTGCAAGCTGGTGTGGTAATTGTCGCATTATGAAGCCAAAATTCAAAAAAATGGCTACAGAAAATGATGATATGACATTTGTAATTGTAGATGCAGAAAAATCACCAGAATCTAGAAAACTTGCAAATGTGAGCAATCTTCCAACTTTTGCTACATTTCACAATGGGATTCTCGTAGGCGAAACTCAGACAAATAAAGCTAATATTCTAGGAGATCTTGTTATTGAAATAAAAAATAAATAGAACTATGAAACTACCTGTAATAAAGCATTTAACGCAGTTTATAGATGATAACGATCAAGATTATCTTGTAGAAGCTATAGAAGTTCTAGAAGCATTAACAGAAGTTCCGTCTTTAAAAGATGAAGAGCTTGATGTAATTGCCGAATTAATTTCGAATATGTATGGTGCTATCGAAGTAGATAAAATGGTCAAGGATGGTACTCCAAAAAAAGAAGCTCTCAATAGCTTTATGAAGAGAGTTATGGGCTCGATAGATCAATAGATTTTAAAGACTCATTAAATATTAAGGCGCTTTCTTAGGGAAGCGCCTTTTTTATTGTTTAAACTGGCATTGATATATTTTTTGTGTTTCGCTTTCTATAGGCATGGCATCACATATATTTTTCTTACTTTTGAAAATCTAAAAAACAAATAAAATGGCATCTATAACCTTACACGGAAATTCAATAAATACAATTGGAAATCTACCAGAAGTGGATTCTGTAGCTCCTGATTTTACATTAGTTAACACTGATCTTGTAGCTAAATCGCTAAAAGATTACGCAGGTAAAAACCTTATTCTGAATATTTTTCCTAGTATTGATACTGGAACTTGTGCCACGTCTGTCCGCACTTTTAATAAGAAAGCTGCAGATCTAGATAACACAGCAGTATTATGTATTTCTAAAGATTTACCTTTTGCTCAAAAGAGATTTTGTGGTGCCGAAGGAATCGAAAATGTGACAAATTTGTCAGATTTCAGAGAAGGTCAATTCGGAAAAGATTATAATCTTACAATTACTGATGGCCCATTGCAAGGTCTTCTTTCACGCGCAATCGTAATAATTAATCCTGAAGGAAAAGTTATTTACACTGAACAAGTAAGTGAGATTGGCGACGAACCAAATTATGATGCAGCAATAGCCGCACTATAAACCTTTATGGAATTTAAAAAAGACACATCTTTTGTTTCGGGCAGAATCAAAAGTTTCTCCTATGCATACAAAGGAGCAATAAAGCTGATTACGACTGAGCATAGTGTTATGGTTCAGTTTTCTCTAGGTTTACTTCTTGTTGGTGCTGGATTTTACTTCGGTATTTCGCGAGAAGAATGGCTTATACAAATACTCGCCACCGGAATGGTGCTTGCTGTAGAAGGCTTAAATACTGCCGTAGAAAAAATCGCCGACTTTATTCATCCAGAATATCATAAGACAATTGGTTTTATAAAAGATATTGCCGCTGGTGCTGTATTTTTCGCAGCGTCTGCGGCACTTATAGTGGGTATAATAATTTATTGGCCTTACATCTTCTAGGATGTTAGCTTCAACATTTATATAAAAAATAATAACGTACCTCGTACAATGGCAAAAACGGTCAAAAAAGATACTAATTCAAAAAAAGCTTCAGCTGCAAATCCAGAAGCCAAGAAGAAACAAATAAAGCAGTACAAATTAGTATTGGGTATTTTACTAATTCTGCTTTCTCTGGCTCTTTTATTAGCATTTATTTCTTTTTATATATATGGCACTCAAGATCAGAGCACACTAAGTCAAATTAATGATCGGTCTGAGCACACTCGTAACTGGCTCGGAAAAGTGGGTGCGTATCTTGCCGATCTCTTTATTTACAAAGGATTTGGAGTAGCATCGTTTCTTTTTGTGAAACTATTTTTCATTACAGGACTTTCTATCGTGCTTGATGTGTCATTGCAAAAACTTAAACTGACGTGGTTTTGGGATCTTTTTGCGTTGATAATTATATCGGTGTTTTTTGGGTTCTTTGCTTCTACATTGCCAGAATTAGGTGGTACAGTTGGCTATGAAGTTAGTATGTATCTGCAAGATTATATTGGTTACTCTGGTACTGTGATTGTTTTGGTATTTTCACTATTAATATTTCTTGTTGCAAAATTTGATTTGTCAACAGATAAAGTTGGAACCTATTTTGAAAAGCGCAAAGAGGAATTTAAAGCAAGAATGCCTGTGGCAGAAAATGCTTCAGAAGCTTATAATTTAGAAGAATTTGCAGTTGACGAACATGCTGAAGATTCATTTAAACCTGTTGTAGAAGAAAAAGTTCCATCAAAGTTTGAAATTAATAAAGAAAGTCTAAAGCCAACGATTAGTAATCATTCTGAAATAAAGAAAGAAGTTGAACTTCCAAAAGTTGAAATCCCAAAGGTTGAAACTATGAAACCTGAAACGGTACTTTCTTTAGAGCCTAAAACTCCTGTTGCACCGATTGCCAAAAGCGAAGAATTTGTAATAGAAACTGCCGCTGAAGAAGAAGTTGTAGAAGAAAATCTTGCGAATAGACTTGTTGCTGATTTTGGATTGTTTGATCCCACATTGGATTTATCAAATTATAAATTTCCAACGCTTGATTTACTGAAAGAATATTCTGGTGGAGGAATTACCATCAATCAAGAGGAATTAGAAGAAAATAAAAATAGAATTGTTGAAACGCTTCGTAATTATAAAATTGAGATTGCGCAAATTAAAGCAACGGTTGGCCCATCTGTAACTTTGTATGAAATTGTTCCCGAAGCCGGAATTAGAATTTCTAAAATTAAAAGTTTGGAAGACGATATTGCATTATCACTTTCCGCACTTGGAATTAGGATTATTGCGCCTATTCCAGGAAAAGGAACTATTGGTATTGAGGTGCCAAACAAAACTCCAACAATGGTTTCTATGCGCTCTGTTATTGGTTCAGCAAAATTTCAAGAAGCAGAAATGGAGTTGCCAATTGCATTAGGTAAAACAATTTCAAACGAAACTTTTGTAGTCGATCTTGCAAAAATGCCGCACCTTTTGATGGCTGGAGCAACAGGACAAGGAAAATCTGTAGGTCTAAATGCCGTGCTTACTTCCCTACTCTACAAAAAACATCCCGCAGAAGTAAAATTTGTTTTGGTTGATCCGAAAAAAGTTGAATTGACACTTTTTAATAAAATTGAGAGACATTACTTAGCAAAACTTCCAGATGGAGAAGATGCAATTATTACTGATAATACAAAAGTTATCAATACTTTGAATTCACTTTGTATAGAAATGGACAATCGTTACAATTTGTTGAAAGATGCAATGGTTCGAAATATCAAAGAGTATAATGATAAATTTAAAGCTAGAAAGTTAAATCCAGAAAATGGACACCGCTTTCTTCCATATATCGTTTTGGTTGTAGATGAATTTGCCGATTTGATTATGACCGCTGGCAAGGAAGTAGAAACTCCTATTGCACGTCTTGCTCAATTAGCTAGGGCAATTGGAATCCATTTGATTATTGCAACACAAAGACCTTCAGTAAACGTTATTACTGGTATTATCAAGGCGAATTTTCCAGCTCGTATTGCTTTTAGAGTTACCTCAAAAATTGACTCGCGTACTATCTTAGATACTGCCGGTGCCGATCAGCTTATAGGACGAGGAGATTTATTATATACAAATGGAAATGATGTTGTGCGCGTGCAGTGTGCGTTTGTAGATACTCCCGAGGTGGAAAGACTTACAGAATACATTGGAGCGCAGAAAGCGTATCCCAATGCGTATTTGCTTCCAGAATTCGATAAGGATGATAGTGGCATTAATCTTGATATGAATATTTCCGAACGAGATGCGCTCTTTAGAGAAGCTGCCGAAATTATTGTAACATCGCAACAAGGCTCAGCTTCCTTACTTCAAAGAAAATTGAAACTTGGATACAACCGCGCAGGAAGATTGATAGATCAATTGGAAGCTGCCGGTATCGTAGGACAATTTGAAGGAAGTAAAGCACGTGGAGTAAATATTTCTGATTTATCAGCGCTCGATCAGTTTTTTAATAATGAACAAAACAATTAAACAAATGAAAAAGCTAGCACAGATTTTACTTATTGCCTTAATCACTTTTAGCGCTCAAGCTCAAGATAAAAAAGCCAAAGTTTTGCTTGATGAAGTAACATCAAAAATAAAATCTTACGACAATATCGCAATTGATTTTAAGTACCAACTCAGCAACGCTAAAGAAAATATAAATCAGGATAGCAAAGGAAATGTAACAATGCAAGGAAACAAGTATGTGTTGAATTTTATGGGAGTTACCAAAATATTTGATGGCATAAAGACTTATACGATTGTTCCAGAAGATGAAGAAATTTCTATAAGCAAAGTTGACGAAAGCGATGACAGTGCAATTACACCTTCAAAAATGTTGACATTCTTTAATAAAGGATATAAGTATGATTGGGACATTTTACAGAACGTAAAAGGTAGAAAAATTCAGTATGTAAAACTGACTCCTATCAGTTCAAAAGATCAGCGTAAAGATATCCTTCTTGGCATCGATATTCAGACAAAACATATCTATAACCTAATTGAAAGTGGAAAGAATGGTACCAAAACAACTCTCACTGTTAATTCTTTTAAAACCAATCAGCCACTGTCAAAAAATCAATTTATATTTGCGCAAAATAAATATCCTAACTATTATATTAATAAACTAGATTAAGTTCTGTGAAAATACTTGACAAGTACATTCTAACAAGCTTTATAACTACATTTGGAACTGTATTTGTAATCCTATTTTTAATATTTATTCTACAAACAGTTTGGCTATTTATAGGAGAACTTGCAGGGAAAGATTTAGATGTCTTTCTTATTTTTAAATTTCTCATCTACAAAATGCCAAGTGTTGTTCCTTTAGTACTGCCACTTTCCATTGTACTTGCTTCAATAATGACCTTTGGTAATTTATCAGAAAACTACGAGTTTGCTGCAATGAAATCAGCTGGTATATCACTCAGTCGAGCAATGCGCGGATTGTCGGTTTTTATTGTAATTCTGGCAGTAGCTGCTTTCGCTTTCGCAAATAATATAATTCCATTCGCAGAATACAAGTTTGTAAATTTCCGTAAGAATTTAGCGCAAGTCCAGCCTGCTCTTGCCATTGGCGAAGGTCAGTTTAACGATGTAGGAGATTATAATATTAAAGTCAACAAAAAATCGGGAAAAGATGGACGATACCTCACCGGAGTAACCATTCATAAAAAATCTCAACTTGATAGCCGCAATTCTACTGTAATTAAAGCCAAAACAGGTGAGCTTATAAGTAGTAAAAAATCTAGTATTTTACAATTAGTTCTTAATGACGGTTATTATTACGAAGATATAGTTCCTAAGAATTTTCAAGATCGAAATAAGCAGCCGTTTGCTAAAAGTTCATTTAAAAAATATATTCTTAATATAGATCTGTCCTCACTTACAGGTGGCAATCTAGATGATACGCAGATAAGCAATACAAATACAATGCTTACAGTAAATGAATTGCAATACACTATCGATTCTCTCGCTACAGACTATAAGAAAGAATTAAGATCTTTCTCTGATAATAGCTATCAAAGAACGATTATTTTAAATCCTTATCAGCTTCCGATAAACAATACGAATCTTTCAGAAGTAGAAACGAAAGTACTCCCTTCAAATAGCGCTGTCTTAGATATATTTGAAAAAGCAGATCAAATTGAAGTTTTAAAGGTCGCAAATAGTTTTGTTTTAAACAGTTCATTTGGCATCAATAGTTCCAGAATAGAATTTGAAAATAAGCAGAAAAACATTAACAATCACTGGATAGCTTTTTATGAAAAATTTGTCATTGCATTTTCATGCTTTCTGATGTTCTTTATTGGTGCTCCTTTAGGTGCTATCATACGCAAAGGTGGATTGGGACTTCCAATTGTTTTTGCTGTTTTGATATTCATCATCTTTCATTTTATCAATACCTTTGGAAAAAAAATAGCACAAGAAGACGAAATCTCACCATTTTTGGGAACGTGGATGTCGTCAATTGTCCTTGCTCCACTTGCGGTTTTACTCACTTATAGAGCTACAAATGACATAGGACTTATCAATATGGATATGATAATGCTTCCTATTCAAAAATTATTAAAAAAATTAATACCATCAAAAAAATAAATACTATGACGACGGATACTATTGCATTAAATACTATTGAAGAAGCGATTGAAGAAATTCGTCAAGGCAAAATAATTATTGTTGTAGATGACGAAGGACGTGAAAATGAAGGAGATTTTGTTGCAGCTGCAGAGAAGGTAACTCCCGAGATGATCAACTTTATGGCTACAAACGGTCGCGGTCTTATCTGCGCTTCTCTTACCGAGAGAAGATGTAAGGAGCTTGAATTAAATTTAATGGTGACAAATAACACAGTACTTCACGAAACACAATTTACAGTTTCTGTCGACTTAAAAGGCAACGGCTGCACTACAGGAATTTCTGTTCATGATAGAGCAAAAACTGTCTTGGCACTTGTTGATGATAATACTCAGCCAGAAGATTTAGGACGCCCAGGTCATATTTTTCCACTGCGGGCAAAACAAGGTGGAGTATTAAGAAGAACAGGTCATACCGAAGCTACTATTGATTTTGCTAGACTTGCTGGATTAAAATCTGCAGGTATCTTGGTCGAAATTCTAAATGAAGATGGCTCGATGGCTAGACTTCCGCAGTTGATGGAAGTTGCTAAGAAATTTGATTTAAAAATTGTTTCTATAGAAGATTTAGTTGCCTACAGAATGAAACATGATAGTCTTATTGTGAAAAAAGAAGATTATGATGTTCAGACTCGATTTGGAACTTTTCGACTTCGCGCTTATCAGCAAACAACTAATAAGCAGATGCATATAGCTCTTACAAAAGGAACTTGGAATGCAGGCGACGAGGTTCTTACTAGAATTAATTCAACGGCTATCAATAATGATATTTTAGGAACTCTTACACAAACTGAGGGTGATAAACTCAATCGAATTTTTGCTAAGCTTAATGAGAATGAACAAGGAGCTGTAATTTTTATAAATCAAGAAAATCATCCGATGGATTTATTAAACAGACTTTCTGAGCTTAAAGCGCTGCAGTCACAAGGAACTATGCAAGCACCAGAAATAAAAATGGACAATAAAGATTTTGGTATTGGTGCACAAATTCTACACGATCTGGATATTTCAAAGTTAAATCTACTTACAAATTCAGAACAGTCAAAACGTGTTGGCATGATTGGTTATGGTTTAGAAATCTCTGGTTATAGTAAGTACTAAAAAAAATGTGCTATTAATTGTAGAATTCTTAAACTTAACTTTGTAATACTTTAAATACACTTACGTCTAATTTTGTCAAACATAACTCTAAATTTAAAATAACATGAAAAAATCACTTATGTTGATGTTAGTTGCCATTATGTCATTAACATTTAATCCAGTTCAAGCGTCAAATGTAGATCCTATTACTCCAGTAGAAAGTGCGGCGGCGGCTGCGCATGCAGAAGCATTGACAAATCGTCTCAACGAAATTAAAGAGATGGACAAATCTGATTTGACAAGAGCAGATAAAAAAGAATTACGTGCTGAAGTAAAAGCTATTAAAGCTGACCTTAAATCAAGTAATAATGGGATTTACCTCTCTGTTGGTGCAATTATCATTATTCTACTAGTACTTATTTTGATCTTGTAAACTCACAAGAATCTATTATCAAATAAAGAAAACTGAAGCCGTCTCGATACTCATATCTTGACGGCTTTTTAATTTCAGGTTTACTAATGGAAAAAACCAAAATTTTATTGTGTTTTTAGTAAATGAAAAAAGTAAGTGCCTTTAAGCACTCTTCTTTCTCAGATTATGCGCAAGAGCGTGTAAACCGAACTCCAATTCTGCCTTTTGGATTCCTTTATGGGTAAATCGTTTAAAGTTTCTGTTCGATTTAATATGTGCAAAGACAGGCTCCACATCTGCGGTTCGCTGTCTTCTTTTAATTTGTCCGATGTCACTAAGCAGGTTCTCTCGAACTTTATCCTTGTGCCGTTCTAAATTTTCATTTCTTTCTATAATTCTATTGCCTTGAGATTTATGACAAGTGCCTCGTAATGGACAACCCTGGCAGTTTTGTGCTTGGTATAAAGCACTAGTTTGGGCAAAGCCACTTTTAGTTTTTTTGTTGCGTTGCGCTATTTTAGTCATCGGTTGGCCTATTGGACAAGTATATTGATCCTTTTCTGGATTGTAGTAAAGTGTATCGCGGTGGAAGTCTTCATTGAGCTTTTTGCGTTTTGATTTTAAAATGCCTTGCTCTTTATCAAATGTGTTATACTTGACAAAGGTTTCTATTTCTTTCTCTTCCAGAAAATCATAATTTTCCTCACTACCGTATCCAGCGTCAGCTGTAAGTTCTCTTGGTAGAAATTGGTATAAATTTTTAAAAGTATTTAAATGTGGTTTTAATGTGTTTAGATCATTTGTAGTTTGATGCAAAGTATAATGAATAACAAATTGAGACTCTGAACTAATTTGCACATTATAAGCTGGTTTGAGTTGACCATTTTGTAAATGATCATCTTTTAATCGCATAAAAGTTGCATCAGGATCGGTCTTACTGTAGCTACCTCTTCCTGCCAGTACTTGCTCTTGTTGGTCGTACTTTTCCAAATTTTGAGAAAAATTCTTTTGTATGTATCGCAACTTTGCTTTTGCTTTCGGACTAGCCTTAGGATTCTTACTGATAATTGCTTCTATTTTCTTGGCAGTTTTCTCCACTTTGTCGGTATCAATTTTTTTAAAGTCTGGAGGTGTAGGATCCTTATCTTCCTCATCGGCAATACTTTGAGCATACTGCCACATTTGTTCAAGTTGCTCTACCATTTTTTCTTTTCTAGTCTTGATTGCATTGCCCCATACAAAGGTATATCTACCAGCGATAGACTCAATCTTAGTTCCATCAGTAAAAACTTCTTTCAAGCTAATGAGGCCTTCGTCGGCCAAAAGCAATACAACTTGTTTAAAAATATCTTTGAAAATCGTTTTTAGCTTATTGCTTCGAAAACGTGCTATAGTGTTATGATCTGCAACTTGCTGAGCTGCGAGCCACATAAAGTTAATATTCTCACGCATCGCTTTTTCGATTTTTCTACTAGAGTACGTATTATCCATATAAGCATAAATCATAACCTTAAGCATCATCTTTGGATGGTAGCTCGGTTTGCCCTCTTTGCTATATTCTTTTATAAGTAATTTTAAATCTAGCTGTTCAATTATTCCGTTTACAATACGAACTGGATGTTCTTGAGGAATTAACTCTTCGATTGAAGGAGGAAATAACCAATTTAATTGCTGGTTATACGATTGGAAATTTGTAGTCATATCATTGATTATCAGTACTTAAAATTACAAAATAATCAGAAAATAAGCAAATAAATTTGCATAGAAAAGCCGTCTCGGGTATTGAGACGGCTTC